>JAZODO010000159.1:0-3140 GCA_045597065.1 Acutalibacteraceae bacterium
TCATCCGTTGTGATTATAAAAGAAAAAGGCAGCAATAAAATTACTGTAATTAAAGCAACAACTAAAAGTAATATTGCTAATAAAATCCACACCATAATCACCTCCGATTCTCATAATAGTTTTCCCAATTTTATCGAATATTTTTCAAATTACGAATAACTAATTATTAAAATATCATAACCGCCTTCTCTAAATACTTAGTAGGCGGTTTTAATTATTTTAATTTTTGCTCAATTACATCAATTACATCCGCAACGGTAGCGATTTTAGGAAAGTCTTCGTTTGAAAATTTAATATTAAACTCTTCTTCAATTGCTAATGCCATATATAAAACTCCAATAGAGTTAATTTTAATGTCTTCGCGAAGATTTGAGTTGGGGGTAATGTTTGATGTGTCTAGTTCGTTTTCAAAAACTGCTGAGAACACATTTAATAATCTCTCGTATGTATTCATTTTATCCTCCAATAAAATCTTGGTTTGCTGTTTTACAACGATTAAGCTCTTTAACAAGAGCATCTGTAATATTTTTTATATCTGCCGTACTGGGAAATTTATTTTTACAAAAATTTTTAGGGTGAATTGTGTTGCCGACTATTACAGTTCGAGGTAGGTACCAACGCTTTCTAGGTGTAATGTGAATAGGAATAATTGGCGTTGATGAGCGAAGCGCTAAAAGTACTATGCCCGATTTAATAGATTCAATTTCGTCATCGCGATGTATTCCGCCTTGCGGAAAAACGGTAAGGAGATATCCGCGTTTAAGTTTATCTACCGAACTTGTTATAGCTTCTATGTCGGTTCCGTTTCTGTCAATGCGTATGGCGCCGGCACCTTTAAGCAGGGTAGACCTAAGCTTATTTTTCATTACAACTTCTGCAACTAAAAAGTACATTCTTCTGTACCAAAAGGCGATACCAACAATAAATGGGTCGAAAAAGGTTGTATGGTTAGCCGCAATTAAGGCTCCACCTTTAATTTTGCCTTTATACTTCTTTCCTTCGGGGGTATAACGTTTAATTCGAAGAATAGGGAATAGTATTCCGCAAATAAAACGAGCCATATCCATAGGAAAGTTTTTAAAATCGAAAAAAGGATGATATAAAGATTGTTTTTCCATTATATCTTTTAGTTCGTAAACCTTATTTTCAATAATATTTGTAATATGGGTTATTTGTTCCTCTTCGTTTAAGCCTTCTTTAATATAATCGTTAACATATAAAGGAGCGCCAATACAAACCGAAGCGCGCTTAAAAATACCATAGTTGCCGTTAGTATAAACGGGTATTATGGGGGCGTCGGAATTTAAAGCAATAAATGCTGCGCTGGTTGTAAAGGGAAAAGGTTTTCCGTTTACAGGTAAGCGCGATTCGGGGAATATGCCTAGAATTCTATTGTCGCTTAAAATGTCTAAACTGTCGGCTATAAATGAAAAGTTATGGTCAGCACGGTCTACCTTTATTCCGCCCCAAGCATTAAGCAAAAAACTTAAAACTTTATTCTTACTAAAAAGAACTTCGGCCATTAAAAAATAAATAGTATTAAAAGGGAAGATTAAAAGGTAAAGAATAAAGTCTAAAAGAGATTTATGGTTAGAAACAAATATACATTTTTTAGGTAAAACACGCCTAGCGCCATTTTCAAAATAAATTCTTGGCTTCATAAAAATATAGGCGGGAATAAGGCCCGTTATTTTAGTGAAGCATAAAAATAAATTTACAAACCATTTGTTTTTCATGTTAAATTCGTTTTCCTATATATTCGCAAATTTCTTTAATTGTATAACAATATGTTTCGTTACTTTGGTAATCTTTTATAGAGAACTTGTTTGAAACTCTCGTTAAAATTGAAAAATATTGAATACTTGTAGCGCCAAGGTCATAAAAAATATGTGTGTCTGCGCCTATTTTTTCGGGGCTAATCGCCATTACTGAAGCAACAATTTCTTTAACCGCCTCGGTAAGAGGAGAATCTTCAACGCTTGAGCCTTTAGACTTCATTTCAGAAAAATCAGTTAGTAAAACTTCGCCGTTTTTAATTTTTTTAATTAGTTGAGCTCGGCTAACCTTAATAGCTCCGGCCGAAGATAAATTATTTGTTGTAAAATAAAATTTTCTAATTGATGTTGTTTTAGGAAGAGTATCGTTGTAAGCGTAAAGTTTAGTTTTAATACTTTCTATCTTTTGGTCAGAAATAAATTCGTTTACCTGAACAACAATTGATAAGTTTTGTCCGTCTGTACCCTGTAAACCTAAAACAGAAAATGCTTGTGCTTCGGGTAATGTTATATTTTTTTCGATTAAATCGGGGTTTATATTTTCTCCGTTTTCGCCAATTACAACGTCGCTTAAACGGCCTAAAATATAATAACGGCCATCTTTACATTCTACTTTATCAGCAGTAAAGAAATAATCGTTTAGAGTTTCTAATTTACCGTTTACAAGCTTTTTAGTACAAAGGGAACTACCTTTAACAAGTAAAATTCCGTTTTCATCAAGCTTATATTCAACAGATTTAAAGGGCATGCCTATAGAGTTTAAATTTCTTTTGCACGGTGTTCGGCCGAGTTCTACTGAAGTTATACCTATTTCACTCATACCATAACCGTTATAAATGTTATAGCCGATGCCATTTAAAAGTTTAAGTGTATCATTTTTAATATAACTGCCGCCGTTAATACAAAACATAACCGATTTGCCAAATACTTGTTTTGTAACGGTACCCATAATTGTTTTTGCAACTTCGGGGCCAAAACTTGGGAAAATGTTTTGAATAGCGGTAGTAAGTTTTATTACGCGCATAAGTTTATTATATTTTTTATTGCCTTGTTCCTTTGCGGCGGCAATAATAGAGGATTCAATCGTGTGCCACAAAATAGGAACGGCAAAAATATGTGTAACGTTATGCCTTTTACATGTTTTAATAATAGTGTCCGAAGAAAAATCGCGCAAAAAAACTAAGGTTCTACCAAAAAAGGTAAACCAAAAGTATACCGCGAACAAACCGAACACGTGATAAAAAGGTAAAAAAGCAAGTTGCTTTAAACTGCCTTTATAATGTTTAGTAATGCGCGGTTCGCGTTTTATAATATCTTCGAAATTTAAAATTTGTTCCGAAATTTGATACCCGTTATAAAAACAAA
>JAZODO010000160.1:0-34045 GCA_045597065.1 Acutalibacteraceae bacterium
CAATAAGTCGGCTATCGCTAACCCTTACCACGTCGAACATATTTGCGTCGCGCATGCCCTCGGCTATTACAAGAGGACCTGCTACCTTGGTTATAATTCCGTTTGCCATATTATAACTCCTTAAAGGTTATTTACTAAAAATAATATCTGAACCAACGGCCTTTTCAACCGATGCTTTAAGTCTGTTTACACCGATGCCGTTGTTATTTTTTACTCCCGGAAGAGGAATAATTGCAGGAAGGAACTTTTCGTCGAACTCGGCAATTTCGGTTTCGAGTTCGGCAGCGAGTTCTTCGGTTATATAAATAACACCGTATTCGCCCGCGCAAAGTTCTTTAAAGGCTGATTTAGCGTTTGCTAAATCGTCGCAAGGGAAGGTGTTGATTCCAACCGCGGCAAAGCCTTTTATGCTTTCGCGGTCGCCAAAGAAAGCAATTTTAACCATATAGTTCCCTCAACATTTCTCTAACTTTTTTATCGTTTTCGCCTGTTGCTATGCCGCTTTTAATAATTCGGCAAACCTTAATTTCGGCAAGTTTTGCCCAAAGGTAGGCAACAAGAGGTTCGGCCCCTACTGCAACATATTTAGCGCCAAGAACTATCGACATTAGGTAGTTATCGACAAATCGTTCGAACTCGCTTGGCGAAACCTTATAGGCTTCGACCGCTTCGGCACATTTAAATGCAGTTATATTTGATAAAAGGTTTAACACTTCAGGGGCGCCTTTTAGCGCCGCTTCTTTTAGGCGAGTTTTTGAAACAGGGCCGGTAGTTATTAAACAAATATCGCAAAAATCGGCCGATTTGTTTGCCCTAGCTAAACGAATTGCCGCTTTAACGTTATCGTAAAAAACGGTTGCAAGTAGTAAGTCTTTTAGCATTGGGATTTTTTCTAAATTAGCCTTTTCCGTTTTATAAAGGTTTGCGGCAGTATCTAAAATAGCGTCGCAAAGTTGCGAATCGCCAATTTTAAATAGGGCGTTATAAGCCTTTTCGGCCGCAGAGGCCATATAAACAGGAAGCAGATTAAACTTTTGCTCCGACACTGCTTTTATTACCGTTTCGGGAGAAACTATTGTTGGGTATAAAAGTAGGTCGTTATAATCGGCCGAACAAAGGGTTGCCTTTAAAACGGCCTTTATGTTATGAAAATCGTTAGAGATGATAAAAGGTTCGAACACCGAAAAATCGGGCGCGATTTCTGCCGCATATTTCCAAACCTTTTGCTCTTCGGCTATAAGAAGCTCATCGATATCACTACCAGTATCGGCAAAGCCGAAGCCTTTATCTTTTAAAAAGGCAGAAAGAGCCGAAACCGAATTTAAAACGAGCATTTGCTCGATATCTTGTTTTTTAAAAAGCGCAGTTTCTTTTGCTCTTACGTTACCTACCGCAAAGGCGTAGGATTTAGTTGGCATTAAATCACCTCCAAGAAAAATTAGTTAGAAAATAAAATTTTGTTAATTTTATCTTCGAGCTCTTCGCGTTTATCGTTTATAACCGCCTTTAAGGTTAGGTTGTATTCGATATCGCCGTATTTTAAAATAAAGCCCGAAGCAATATCGGCCGCAGTTTCGCTAACCGATAAATTTAGGTTTTCTTTATTTAAAAGGTCTTTAAATAAAGAAACATTACGCGCGAGGTCGGCTTTTCCTAAAATAAGCGTTCCCTCTTGCGCTTTAGCGTTTTTAGCCGCAAGCGCCGCTAAAAGGGTAAAATATTCCTTATCGGGCAAAGAGATAATTTGCTCTTCGGCCAAATTTAGGGTTTTTTCAATTTCGGCATGTCTTTTAGCGAGTTTAGCGTCGCGCACGATTAGGTCGGCCGCCGACTCGGCATTATCTTTAATGCTTTTAGCGCGAAGCAAGGCATTAGAGGTAGTGGTAGCTGAATAAGACTTAACCATTTGGTTGGTTTGGGCCTTTATTTCTTCACACACTGCAGCCGCGTCGTTTAAAGTTTTTTCGGCCTGCAAGTTAGCATCATCTAATATGCCTTGCAGGATTTTTTCTTCTGCACTCATAGTAAACCGCCTATTATCCGATTGCGATAACCGAAAGAAGAGATACGAGGAATGCTAAAAGAGCGTAAATTTCAACAAGGGTAGTAGAAACCATACCTTTAGAGAAGTCTTCGCCTTTTTTAGCGATAAGACCGATAGCGGCAGTTGCTGCTCTACCTTGGGCAATACCGGAGAAAAGACCGCCTACACCGATAGGTAAAGAAGCGGCAAGGTATAAAAGGCCTTTTGCAAGGTCTAAATCGGAAGCAATAGAACCACCGAGTGCGCCAATGTTAAGCATAATCATAACCGAAACGATAAAGCCGTAAAGACCTTGAGTACCGGGGAGAAGTTCTAAAACTAGGAGTTTACCGAACTTAGAAGAGTCTTCCGATAGAACACCCATACCTGCTTCGGCCGCCATTCCAACGCCTTTTGCAGAACCGATACCTGCTAAAATTGTTGCTATTGCAACACCTGCTAATGCAAAAACTATTCCTGACATAATTATTTTTCCTCCTTAATACGAATGTATTTACCTTTAAAGGCAAAGGGCATAAAAGGTCGGCCCCCGCCTTCGTAGAACTTTGAAAATAGTTCTACATATTGAAGTCTTAATGTATGAACATACGCACCGAGTGCGTTAAGTCCGAAGTTTACTGCGTGCCCTACAAGTAGGATTAGTACCATTAGAACCTTTCCTATAAGGCTTCCGCTTACCATAAGGCCAAGCATATTGAAAACCATACTCATAGCGGCGGTTGTAAGGCCAAGCGCCATTAGTCGAGAGAAGGAAAGCAGGTCGCTTACGTAACCCGTTATATCATAAAGGTTAGCAACGCCGCCAATTACCTTCATAAGGCCTTTTTTCTTTCGGCCACCCGTTATAGCAATTAAAACCATTGAAACTACGGCTACCCAAAGACCAATAGTTTTAAGTATAGGTGCAACCACAAGGCCAAGCGCTAAAACGGTAAAGCCAAGTAAGGTTGTTATCCAAAGGCCTATATCGAGCAAAGCATCTAAAAAGCTTTGCTGTTTTACGGTAATATAAAACTTAACTATTAAACCGGCAAAAATTTGTAAAAGACCTAGCGCTATACTTAAAATTAGCATTGCAAGCGCATCGCCGTTTAAGGGGTTTATAAAGGGGTACTTAAAGGGAAGCCCCGAACCGGTTATAGCCTTAAATATTTCGGTAATTATATCTACGCCAAAGAAACTTCCAAAGAAAAAGCCCCAGAATGTAGTAGAAATACCGCAATACATAAAGAGTTTCATATTTTTTCGCATTCCCTCTTCGGGGTTTAGGAACTTGTTTACCGCAGAGGTTACAATCCACATTAAAAGGCCATAGCCCGCGTCGGAAAGCATAATTCCGAAGAAGAGATAATAGAAGAACGAGGTTATCGCCGTAGGGTCGATATCTACCGAAGAAGGTAGAGCATACATTGAAGTAACCGTTTCGGCCGGTTCACTAAAGGCGTTATTTTTAAGTTTAACCGGAACTTCGTCGCCGATAACGTCTTCGCTTTCGAGGTAGGCCGTAAATTTAAGATTTAGAGTTTCGGTTAAAAGGGGTAGGTCTACTTCGGGAATATAGCCCGTTATACAAACGGTATGAGAAGTTTCGTCTACCTTATTTAAAACCTCTTTTCTCTCGGCCGCCGAAAGGTGCCAGTCACAAACGAGTTCAATATCGTTTCGATACTTAGCAAAGGCGGCAATTTTAGCCGTTATTTGCTCGTTTTCTAAGTTTAAGGCCTCTACCCTACTATAAAGTTCGGTAATTTTTTCTTTAGGCGGTATATCGCAGCCTATTGGCGGGCGAGAAAAGCCCATTTGCCTTAACGATTCTTCGGCCTTTATACTATCGGCCGAGGGCACCGTTAAAAAGATTAAGGTTTGGCCCGATTCTACCCCAATAATTTGAACAAAGGGTTCAAGATTTGGGTTTAGTTCGGCAAGTTTAGTTAAAACTTGTTCTAGGGTTAGGTTTCCCAAAACGCTTCCTATAAAAGAAACGGTTTTTTCGGTTTTAGAAAAAGATAAAGGTATATCGAGTTCGGCCCAGGGCGAAAGTTGTTCGGCCAAAGCATTTAGCCTTACTATTTCAGCCTTGTTTTCAGCAATTTTACGTTCAAATAAAACCGTTTGTTCACAAATTGATTTTATATTATCGGTTTTATCGGCCGCCGAGAAAAACTCTTCCATAGTAACCTCTCTTCGACCCGAGAAAAGCGAAAGTATGCCTTTTTTAGGGGGAGAGATTCGGTTAATAATTTTTAAAGCGTTTTCTGCTTCAAGAGCTAGTTTACGGCTAAGCTCAGGGTTTGTACTTTCGCGGTAAAAACCTTCGGGTGGGGTTTCGGGCGAAGCCGAAAAGTCGAGCGCACCCAGACTTTGCAAGGCTTTAATTAGTTCTTTTTGTTGAGCCTTTGGGGCGAAAATTCTCACCTTTTTCATATTAAGTTTTGCCAAATTATCACCGCCTTACAAATTAAGGTAACTTTAAGTTATTCAAAAATTATACGAATTGTTTCTTTTATGGCTGCTTCTCTTTCTTTGTCGGCTTTGGCCGAAAGTTTTTCGCCTTCTGCCCAACCTTTACGCTTACCATTTTCTTTAATTTCGGTAGCGGCAAGTTCGGCGTCGGCAATTATTTTAGCAGCGTCGGCATCTACTTGAGCGGCCGCTAAAACAGCTTGGTTTTTAGTTTCTTCTTTAGTAGCCGCAATAAGTTCTTTTGCCTTTTGGTCGGCATTTAAAATTATTTCGGCCGATTTCGCTTCGGTTTCGCGAATTTTATCTATCATACTTTTAACCATTTAAAACACCTCTTTAATGCTTTACTTTAGCGGCAATTATACGTTCGGCCGCAAAACCTATAAGGAAAACTATTGTTGTTGGAAGTACCCACGCCAGACCTACGTTTGAAAGCGGGAGTTCTTTTATAAAAGATACCGAAATTCCAAAAGCCGCAAGGCCGTCGAAAACACCAAACACAAGGGCGGTATAGGCGCCACACCTTATTGAAAGTTTCGAAAGTTTACCGTAGAAAAAGCTTAAAATTACTAAAACCAGAACGGGCGGATAAACAACGCTTAAAATAGGAGCGGCAAAGTTTATTAGGCTTTCTACCCCAACGAGCGAAATTACCGCGCCGAAGGCACAAATTGCTAAAACGAAATAGCGGTATTTAACCTTTTGCTTTGTAATTTCTTCTAAATATTCGGCCGCCGACGAGGTTAGGGCAACCGCGGTAGAAACACAAGCAAAACCCGCTACAACCGCAAAGAATATACTACCAACCTTACCGGGGAGCAGCGTTTCTATTATAGAAGAAAGTAGCTGAGTACGGTAAATGTGCATATCGTAATTAGAGGAGGCGGTAGCGCCAAGGTAGGTAAGGCCTAAATAAACAACCAAAAGGCCAAGCCCCGCAACTATGCCCGCGCCCGCAACAACCCTTGCCTTAGAAGAGGCGTTTTCGTGCCCTTTAGCCGAAGCGCTATTCAAAATTAACATACCGAAAACTATGGCGGCTAAAACATCCATAGATTGATACCCGGCTTCAATTCCGTTTCCGATTACGCTTTCGGTACGGGGGCCAAGTTCTATTTGGCCCATAGGGGTAATAAGCCCCATAACAATTAAAAAGAGAAGACCGAAAAATAAAATAGGGGTTAAAAACTTACCTACTATATCGATAACGGCCGATTTATTTATACTAAGGAGCGCCACTACCGCAAAAAAGATTAGGTAGAAAACCGCCATATTAAAACGGGGTAAAAGCGGAGAAACCGAAAGTTCGAAGGTTGTAGCGGCGGTTCGGGGAATACTAATTATAGGACCTATACACATTATGATAACAAAGAACATAACGCTACCCACTTTAGAACCTAGGGGACTTAGTAGCCTTTTATGGCCCTCGGTTTTAATTTGAGAAAGAATTGCAACAACGGCAAGGCCGATATCGGCAATATAGTAGCCCAAAAAGCCGGAAAACCACTCGGTTCCCGCTTTAAAACCTAAATAGGGCGGAAATATCATATTGCCGGCGCCAAAAAACATTGAAAAAAGGGCAGCGCCGATTACAACACTATCTAAAATAATTTTTTTATTGCTTTTGTGCATTTAGTCCTCCAAAGATTGTTAAATAAAACACAAGCACTTAATTCATTATACCATTTTTTACTATTATAATCAAGAATATTGTTAGCGAAAAACAACCAAAATATTAAACATTGTATGAACAAAATCCGTCTTTTTTGTTAAAAGACGGATTTTCGTTTTTATTTCCAATAATCAGTGTCTGAAGTTATGCCAATACTCTTGGCTTTAAAGGTTGGAACCAGACCTTGTTTTCTTTGCTTTTCGTAGTCTTTAAGGGCTTTAAAGGCATATTTGCCGAGTATTAGTATTACGGGAATATTTACTAAGGTCATAAGGCCCATAGTAATATCGGCAATATTCCAAAGAAGCCCGGCTTCGAGGCCTGCTCCAAGCAGAATTACAAGCGCGGCTACTATATAGTAAACGGTAAAGAAAGCTTTACCCGGTTTTCTTTTAAAGATATGGAAAAAGCCTTTTTCTACATAGTAGAGGTTGCCGATAAGGGTTGTAAAGGCGAAAAGAACCATTGCAACGGTTATAAAGATAGGTCCGAATTTACCGAACACATTAGATAAGCAGGATTGAACATAGTCGGCTCCGCTAAAATCTTTAGAAGGTTCAACACCCGAGCAAACACACATAAAAGCGGTAGCCGAGCAAACAAGTAAGGTATCGATAAATACCGAAAGCACTTGAACAAGGCCTTGTTTTACGGGGTGAGAAACATTGGCCGAGGCCGAAGCGTTAGGAGCAGAACCTACGCCTGCTTCGTTAGAAAATAGGCCACGTTTAATGCCAAGCATTACACAAGAACCCGCAAAGCCGCCGAATATAGCCTTAAAGTCGAATGCGCCGGTAAAGATTTTTGCAAAAACCGAGGGAATAGAGGTTATATTTAAAATCACAACCACGAGCGCAACCAAAATATAGGCAACGCCCATAACGGGAACGCAAAAACCGGTTACTTTAAGGATTCGTTTGCCGCCGCCAAAAAGACAAAAAGCAACAAGAGCGGCAACTAGGGCGCCAATAATCCAAGAGGTAACGCCCTCTTTATAAAAACTATAACCTGTAAAGGTGGATTGTAGGTTATAAGAGGCTAGCATATTAAAGCCCACGCCGTATGTAATAATTAAAAGAACCGAAAAGAGCACCGCAAGTTTTCTTTTTTTAAGGGCGGTTTCAATATAATAAGCGGGGCCACCGTAGGCTCCGTCGGGACCTCTACGCTTATAAATTTGGGCAAGGGTACTTTCGACAAAGGCCGAAGCGCTACCGATAATAGCGATAACCCACATCCAAAAAATAGACCCGTAACCGCCAAGACAAATAGCGGTTGCAACACCTACTATATTACCTGTTCCAACTCTGGAAGCGGTTGAAACCATTAGGGCTTGGAAAGAGGAAACCCCTTTACCATCGGTTGGTTTTTCGGTTACTGCGCGGAATTGTTCTTTAAGTAGGCGGAAAGAGACGAATTTGGTTCTAAAGGTAAAATAAAGACCTGCGGCTACTAAAAGAATTATTAAAATATAGCCATAGAGCACATCTACTGCTTGACCGCTAAAAACATTTAGTCGGTCGAAAACCCAGCTGAAAAAATCTGCCAAATTGTATCATCCTTTCGATAAACTTATATCTTAGCTTTAATAAACTTTAAAATCTCGTTTTGGTCTTTTGCTAAAAGTTTTCCTTGTGTACAGTTTGGCTTTCCGCCGCCTTTACCCGAAAAAGCTCCGTTTAACTCTTTAGTAATTTCGGTTAGGTTTTCGCTTTTAGATAAGAGAAGATAATTAAAATTATTACCCTCTTCAAAAGAGAAAAGGGCTACTGTTTTAGCCGTTTCACAAAGGGTGTTCGCGATATTTCTAAGACAATTAAAATCGGCATTTTGGGTAAAGCCAATAACCGACTCCCCTACCTTTTCGGTTTTAAGGTTTGCGGTAGCGAGTTTTTCTAAAAGCCCCTTATTTTCAAAGCGGGCAGCATTAAGGTCGGCAGATAGTTTTTCAACCGACTCGGCTATTTCTTCTCTTTTTGCAGAAAGTTGTTTCATAATACTTTTAGCAGCGTTATGAAGATAAGTATAATCGGCAAGAGCGAGCGAACCCGCAACCATTTCGATACGAGTACCACCCTTAAAAGAGTAAAAGTTTACTATTTTAATAAGGCCAATCTCCCCCGCTCTAGCAGGATGGGGAGCGCAACAAGCACAGATGTCGAAACCTTCTACATTTATAAGGCGAACGCCCTCTTTAAGTTCTATTTTGCTACGGCAATTTATATTTTCAAACTCTTCTACCGTTGGGGTTAGTACCGTAATTTCGGCATTTTCGAAAACGGCGCGGTTGGCTTCGAGTTCTATCTGCTCAATGTTTTCGGGGGTTAGTGTACCGCTAACATCAAACGTAACAAGCGAATCGTTCATATGAAAACCAACGTTATTAAACCCGAAAAGTTTATGAATAACGCCCGATAAAATATGTTCGGCACAGTGGTTTTGCATACGAGAAAAGCGAAGTGCGAAGTCAATTTTACCGACTACTTCTTCTAAAACATTCAAGGGGCTTTCCAGGGTATGAACAACCTCTTCGCCACTTTCTTGAACATCTAAAACGGGGATGCCATTTAACACACCTTTATCGGGGGCTTGGCCGCCGCCTTCGGGAAAAAATGCAGTTTTATCGAGGATTACTAAAAACTTACCGTTTTTCTCTGTACAGGAAACTACGGTAGCAGTAAATTCTTTTATATAAGAATTTGTTTCGTAAAGTTTTTGTGTCATAAAATTGTCCTTTAAGAATTACTTGTATAGTTAAATCATTGTTAGCGGTGGGATCAAGCCCCCACCCTACGCTATAATATTTGCTTACTTAAATAAAGAGGCCGAAAACGCTCGACCTCTTTTTAGTTTTTAGTTAAGTTTTTGTTCGAGTAATGATTTAATTACGGCAGGGTCGCCAATTCCTTTTAGTTCCTTCATACAAGAACCAAAGAGGGCCATTAGCGCTTTAACCTTACCGCCCTTATAGTCGGCAACGGCGGCAGGATTTTCGGCAATAACGCGGTCGACAACCGCTTCGATTTGGGCGGCATCTACCTTAGCATTAAGTCCCTGTTCTTCGCAATAGTTGTCAACATCTACATCATTTTCAAATACAGCGGCAAGAACCTTTTTACCCGCATTACGGGTAATTTCGCTACTATCGACAAGTTCGATAATACGGGAAAGTTTTTCGGGCGCGATAGATAAGGTTTCTAGGCCTAAATAGCGCATACGGCTCATACATTCGGTTAAAATCCAAGAAGCAACGCTCTTAGGTTCTCTGCCCATTTCTACAACCTTATCGAACATAGCGCAAAGTTTAGCATCGCTTGCCAATACTGCGGCTTCTTTTACAGCAATACCCATATCTACGTATTTTTGGCCCTTTTCTTCGGCAGTAGCGGGCATGCCGGCCTTAATTTCGGCAAGCCATTCATCATCGATAATAATAGGCATAAGGTTCGGGTCGGGGAAATAGCGGTAGTCGCCCGCGGTTTCTTTATTTCTCATAGGGAAGGTTCTACGCTTAACTTCGTCCCAACGGCGGGTTTCTTGAACGAGCATTTCGGTACGGCGTTCGATAGCGTCGACATGGCGAACCTTTTCAAATTCGATAGCGTCTTTAATTTCGGCGAATGAGCTCATATTTTTAATTTCGCTTCTAACGCCTAGTTGGTCGGAACCTTCGGGGCGAACAGAGATGTTAACGTCGCAACGCATAGCGCCTTCTTCACATTCCGAAATTCCGGCAAATTGAAGAGCGGCTTTAAGCTTTTTAAGGTAGGTTATAACCTCGTCGGAACTTCTGAAATCGGGTTTAGAAACGATTTCGATTAGAGGTACACTTGTACGGTTATAGTCTACAAGAGAGGTGTTGGTAGCGTCGTCGTGAACGAGTTTACCCGCATCTTCTTCTACGTGAATTTGCTTAATGCCTATTTTTCTTTCGCCTACTTCTACGCTGCCTTCTACGCAAACGGGGTTAAACCATTGGGTAATTTGGTAGGCGCAGGGTAGGTCGGGATAATAGTAACTTTTTTTATCGAAGGTAGTATACTGGTTAATTTTGCAGTTAAGCATTAAACCCGCTTTAACGGCGAGTTCGATAGCGTGTTTGTTAGTTACGGGAAGCATACCTGGCATACCCGAGCAAGCAGGACAAACACAGTCGTTAGGCTCATCGGCAGCGGCATGGCCACCGCAAGAACAAAAAAGTTTTGAATCGGTAGCAAGTTCTACGTGGGTTTCCAGACCAATAACGAGTTCGTATTTCATATTATGCTTCCTCCTTTTCCAAAACTTTTGCAAAACTTAAAAGTTCGCTTTCGGCAAAATAGTTGCCAACAAGTTGAATTCCGCCGGAAACTACCGCAGGCATACCTGTAATAGAAGCGGGCGCGGTATATGCGCTTTCTTCGAAAACGGTTCTAAACTGTTCGGCAAATTCTTCGCCGTCGAGAGTTTTTGCGGTAGAAACGTCGAGTTCTTTAGTTTGACTAAATGCGGGAATTAAGAGTGCGGTAAAGCCTTTTTCGAAAAGCGCG
Source organism: Acutalibacteraceae bacterium (assembly GCA_045597065.1). Lineage (GTDB taxonomy): Bacteria > Bacillota > Clostridia > Oscillospirales > Acutalibacteraceae > SFWF01. Next base: position 10,709 of record JAZODO010000160.1, read on the forward strand.
GTTAAAGCTTCTACCGCGAGTTTACGAATTTTAAGGGCCTTATCGTAGCAAGATTCGTATTTACCTTTAGAGAGTACGTCGGAACCGTAGATAATGGTAGCTTTGGTTAAGAAGTTAAAGCCTTCGGTTCGGCTACCAACATAGAGTTCGTCGATATTTTTGTATTTTTCGGTTCTGTGGCCATATTTAACGCCATCGAAACGAGAAAGGTTATTGGTAGTTTCGGCCGACATTAGAATATTCCAAGCGGTTTGAATATCTTTTACAAGGGGAAGAGAGATTTCTTCTACTTCTACGCCCTGTTTTTTAAGTTCTTCGGCAGTATCAAGTAGTTTTACCTTAGCCTCATTAGTAGCAAGGTTTAAAAGTTCTTTAATAATAGCAACCTTTTTACCCTTTACAGAAAGGCCTGTATTATATTCGTATTTTTCGGTTTTAAGTGAGGTTCCGTCTTTAGAGTCGAAACCTGATACTACGCCTAAAACTTCGGCAGCGGTATCGGCATTTTTAGCAGTAACGCCAATTTGTTCTCCCGAACAAGCGCAAGCGATAACACCATAACGGGAAACAGTACCGTAGGTGGGCTTTACAAAGGTAACTCCCTTTATTGCGGCGGCACGACGGGGCGCACCGTTTAAATCAACATTTAAAGCGGCTTTTACCGCGCCTTCGGCTACAAGAGCGGCAGCGGCACAAGTTTCATTTTCAGAAGTTTCGCCGTAAAGGTCGAGCCCGAATTCGCCAACAGCGGTTTTACCCGAAAGGGTGTAACCGGCAGCGGTAAGTTTTTCTACTGCGGTTGCAGTAAATAAGGGAACAAAGTTTTTAAGCATTTTAGAACCGGCAGTTGCAGGATAGCCTTTTACTAAAATAGTATCGTCTACCGCGATGTTGCCGTTTTTACTGATTTCTGTAATATATTTAGCCAATTTACACACCTACCTTTACTTTACGAGTCTGGGAACCTGCCAACTATCTTCGGTAGCCTGAGGAGCGCCCGAAAGTAGGTCGGCACGGGAGAAGGGTTGTTTTCTTTCGTCGGTTCTAAGAACATTGGTCATAGGACGAACGTGAACCATAGATTCGGTATTTTCGGTATCTACCTTACCGAGTTCTTCTTCTTTAAGGGCCATGTTTTTAAAGATTTTTTCCATAGCCTTCTTTTCGTCGGTATCAAATTTAAGTTGGTTTACCTGTTCGAGTGCATCGAGTTTTGCTTTACCCGAAGTAACCCCGGCTTTAGAGGCAGAAACGGCCGAAGCAAAAGCCGAGCCATCGCCCGCAGAACCGAAGGTATCGGCACCTTCTTTACCGCGAATAGCAACGTTGGCTTCGAATAGTTGAAGTTCGGTAACTTCGCTTGGAGCGCCAAGTAACTGGTCTTGGGCGGCGCCATCTAGCGGGAATGCGATAACGTCGCGAATGGTTTCGGTGTCGGCTAAAAGCATTACAATACGGTCGACACCGGGGGCCATACCTGCATGAGGGGGCGCACCGAATTGGAAAGCGTTATAAAGCGCAGAGAAACGCTTTTCAACTTCGCTTTCTTCGTAGCCCGCAATAGAGAAGGCCTTTCTCATAATTTCGGGGCTGTGGTTACGAACTGCACCGGATGCAAGTTCTATACCGTTACAAACAAGGTCGTACTGGTAGGCGTTAATTGTACAAGGGTCTTTTGTTTCGAGCGCTTCGAGTCCGCCTTGGGGCATTGAGAAGGGGTTGTGGGTAAAGATGATGCTGTCGGTAGTTTCGTCGAGTTCGTACATAGGGAAATCTACAACGAAGCAGAATTCGAAAGAATCTTTATTGATAAGGCCGAGTTCGTTACCAAGCCAGGTACGAATAACACCTGCGTTTTTGTCGGCAGTGCCGGACACGTTGTCGCAAATGAAGAAGATTGTTTCTCCCTCTTTAACGCCGGTTAGTTCTACGATTTCGCGTTTTTGTTCGTCAGATAAAACCTTTGAAATCGGGTCGTCTTTAAAGGTATAGGTAGCGGCATCGAGTAAAGTGATATGAGCAAGGCCTGCCATTTTTGCTTGTTTTTGAGCAAAGTCGAGCGATTTATCGAAGAACCAACGCTCTGCCTTACAAGGAGCAACAATACCGCGAACGGGTTTGTTCATAAAGGGTTTAAAGGGAGCGCGGGTAAAGAAATCGGAAAGGTCGCAAATAATAAGGGGGTTTCTAAGGTCGGGCTTATCGGAGCCGTATTTAGCCATTGCTTCGGCAAAGGGAATTCTTCTAAAAGGGGTAGAAGAAATAGGCTTATCAGAGAAGGTTCTAAACACATCGGCAACAACCGATTCACAAACTTCCAGAACTTCATCTTGGGTAGCAAAGGCCATTTCGAAGTCGAGCTGATAGAACTCGCCGGGGGAACGGTCGGCACGAGCATCTTCGTCTCTAAAACAGGGGGCAATTTGGAAATAACGGTCGAAACCGGACACCATTAAAAGTTGTTTAAATTGCTGAGGTGCTTGGGGAAGAGCGTAGAATTTACCCGGATGTTTACGAGAAGGTACAAGGAAGTCGCGAGCGCCTTCGGGAGAAGAGGCGGTTAGAATAGGAGTTTGAATATCTAAAAATCCGCGTTCTTCCATAAGGCGGCGCATATGGCCGATAACCTTACTGCGAAGAATAATATTATCGTGAAGTTTTTTAGAACGTAGGTCTAAAAAGCGGTGTTTAAGACGGATGTTTTCGTTAGTATTTACCGCGCCTACTTCAAAGGGTAAATCTCTGGTACAAGCGCCGAGTACGGTTACGCTATCGGCTACAAGTTCTACGTCGCCTGTTGCGATTTTTGGGTTTTCGGTTCCCGCATCACGAAGGGTAACGGTACCCTTTGTAGAAATAACGGTTTCTTTGGCGATTCCTTTAAGCAGGTTTTCGTTATGAACAACTACCTGGGTTACGCCCGTTTCGTCGCGCAAATCGACAAACAAAACTCCGCCGTGGTCGCGAATTACTTCGACCCAGCCTGCGAGTTCTACCGTTTGACCGATATGCTCTTTTCTTATTTCGTTGCAACGATGAGTTCTATACATTAAATTGCCTCCATATTGCTTTTTATAAACAAAAAATAAAGCCCCGAGAATACCAAAAAGTATTCTCGGGACGAATAGAATAAAATATCCGCGGTGCCACCCGGTTTGGTGTTTTACTAAAAACACCCGCTTTTATATTTAGTTGAGACGGCGACGAAGCGTTCCCTACTTACTACTTATCTGAAACGCGCTTTCAGTCGGCGACGCGTTCTCCCTGGCAGACTTTCCAAAAAAGCAGAGTCTTCGTTTATTATTATACCAAAAAAGTTTAATTTGTCAACAAATTTTAACTTCCAAATAAGCCCAAAAACCATTAAAAAATAGTTTTAATACAGGTTTTAATATCGGAAACAAAGTTAAAGTTTTTAAGGTAATCTAAATTATAAATCATTTTTTCGGGTAGAATTTTTTCTATATAAGCTTTATCTACCGAAAGGCCCGAATTTATGAGTTCGGCCATTTTTTCGTCTTCGTTTCTAAAAGCGATACTCGCAAGCGAGGTTATACCTGCCGGAAGAAGCAAGGTAGCATACATTTCGGGGGTATAGGCATTAACATATCGGCGAACTTCGGGGCGGGTTCCAACAAAGGACATTTGGCCCGAAAAAACGTTAAAGAGTTGAGGGATTTCGTCGAGCCTTGAAGCGCGAATTTTTAAACCAACTCGGGTAATTCTACTATCGCCCGAAACGGTAATTAAAGCGCCCTTTTGGTCGGCATTTTGGACCATTGTTCTAAACTTTAAAATTTTAAAGGTTTTACCAAGGCTCGTTACCCTTTCGCTCTTATAAAGAACGGGGCCTTTAGAATCGAGTTTTATCCAAACCGATAGTACGAGCATTACGGGGCTAAGCAGTATAATTAAAAGGCCCGAAGCCAAAATATCGAAAGCTCGTTTTAAAAAACGGGAAAAGGCCTTTTTCTTTAAAATGTTATAATAGGGGCGAACCTCTTCGGTTTGCATATAAGTTGGAAGCGATTCCCACCTTAACATTTAACTTCCTCCACACAAGAGATGAAATTTTCGATAATAAAATCGATTTGTTCATCGGTTAAACGGGTATAAAGAGGCAGGGTTATTTCGTTTTCGTAGTGGGCGTAGGCGTTGGGGTAATCTTCCATTTTAAAGCCCATATTTTTGTAGGCTGTTAACATTGGAAGGGGCTTATAGTGTACGTTACAAGCGATTTCCCTTTCGGCCATTTTTTCGATTATAAGGTTACGCTGTTTTAGAGTTATGCCCTTAATTCGAACGATATAAAGGTGACCGCTAGAGGTGTGATTTTCGCTTTTATGGCATAGAGTTTCTATACCAAGTTTAGCAAAAGCCTTATTATATTTTTCTATAATTTCTTGGCGGCGAATTAGCATTTCCTCGTAACGTTTTAGTTGCATTATACCTATTGCGGCAGCAATATCGGTCATATTACACTTATACGCGGGGGCTATAATATCGTATTCCCAAGAACCGGGTTTGTTTTTACTAAGGGCCGAACGAGTTTGACCGTGAAGAGATAACATTCTAAACTCGTTATATAAAAGGTTATTATCGATATCTTTAATATCGCGCCAGGTAACCGCGCCGCCTTCGGCCGTAGTAAGGTTTTTAACGGCATGGAAAGAAAAGGCGGTAAAGTCGGCAATATTACCCGCGTTTACGCCATTTTTAATTGCGCCAAAACCGTGAGCCGAGTCGGCCACAACGGCAATTCGGCCAAAAATTTGTTGAAGACCGGGGGTTGGGCAGAAAAGGTGTTTTTTATTTTTAACAACACTAAAAATAGTATCGTAGTCGCAAATTACGCCGCCTAGGTCTACCGCGATAATTGCCTTGGTTTTTTCGGTAATGGCGGCTTCCATTTTACAATAGTCCATTTCTAAACTATCTTTTTGGCAATCGACCATAACGGGAGTAGCGCCAACATGGCAAATTACGCTACACGAAGCGGTATAGGTATATGCGGGAACAATAACTTCGTCGCCCTTACCTATTCCTAAAACGCGAAGGGTAAGTTCTAGCGCGGCGGTAGCAGAATTTAGACAAACCGCTTTATTTGTACCGCAATACTCGGCTATTTTATTTTCAAATTCTACCGCTTTAGGGCCGGTAGTAATCCAACCGGAGAGTATAGTATCTCTAACAAAGTTGGCTTCCTTTTCGGTCATATCGGGCGGCGAAAAAGGTATATACATTTCATAACCTCCTATATGGCGGGTTAATGCATCATAAAATAATATGACAGTTCAGTATTATTATAGCACAATTTGTTAGTTTTTCAACATAATTTACAGATAATTCAAAATTTGTTGACAAATATTTCTAAAAAGAAACCCCGTACATTCTTGTACGGGGTTTTAAGGTTATTGGTTTTTAGTCGGCTTTGCTTTCGGCAATAATTTTTTGAGCTATTGAGGCAGGGACTTCTTCATAACGGGCAAATTCGGTATAGAAGGAACCAACACCACGGGTTACAGAGCGGAGAACTGTTGGGAAATCGGCAAGTTCGCTTTCGGGAACTTCGGCTGTAATAACCATAAGTTTTCCGTCGGGGTCCATACCAAGCACTCTACCGCGACGCTTTGTAACGTCGCCCATAATATCACCCGAGTTATCGGACGGAACGGTTGCAACAAGGGTTACAACGGGTTCGAGCAGTACGGGGTTTGCTTCGGGGATACCTGCTTTAAAGGCAAGCGAAGCGGCGGTTTTAAAGGCAAGTTCCGAAGAATCTACCGGATGGTAGGAACCGTCGGTTAAGGTGGCCTTTACGCCAACCATCGGGTAGCCCGCTAAAACGCCTGTAAGGGCAGATTCTTGTAATCCCTTTTCAACAGCGGGGAAATAGTTTTTAGGAACCGCGCCGCCAAATACGGTTTCGGCAAATTCTAAACCTTCGCAGTCGGAGGGTTCGAACTCAATCCAAACATCGCCAAACTGGCCATGACCGCCCGATTGTTTTTTATGGCGGCCCTGAGCTTTAGCCTTTTTACGAATAGTTTCGCGGTAGGCAACCTTGGGGGCTTCGAATAATACTTCTACGCCAAATTTAGCCTTTAATTTGCTTGCAACAATGTCGAGATGTTGTTCGCCAAGACCTGATAGAATGAGTTCGCCGGTAGCATCGTTATTTTTAAGGGTAACGGTTGGGTCTTCTTCGGCTAAACGCATAAGGCCGGCGGCGAGTTTTTCTTCTTCGCCCTTATTTTTGGGGCGAACAGCCATTTTATAGTTAGGAAGTTCATAGGAAATATCGGGCAAACGAATAGGACGAGCGGGAGAACAAAGGGTATCGCCCGTTCCGGTTGCATTAAGCTTTGCAACGGCGCCGATATCGCCCGCATAAACACAGGAAGTTTCTACCTGTTTTTTACCGCAAACGAAGTAAAGTTTACCAATACGTTCGTTAGCGCCTGTTCTCATATTAAGAAGGGTCATATCGGAGGTAACCTTACCGCTTACAACCTTAAAGTAAACAAGTTTTCCAACAAACGGGTCTACTACTGTTTTAAATACGATAGCGGCGGTTTGAGCATCGTCGCTAACGGTAAGTTCAATTTCGTTACCGTTATTATCTACGCCGATTTCGCCGGCAACCGTTTCGGCCCAAGGAGCAAGCCAGATAAGGCCGTTTAAGAGTTGGTCAACGGCTTGAAGTTCGGCCGCACTTCCGCAGAATACGGGAGCAATTTCACCGCGGCGAACGCCTGTTGCAAGGCCCATAATAAGTTCGTCGGGGGTAAATTCTTCGCCCGAGAAATATTTTTCCATAAGTTCTTCGCTTGTTTCGGCAACCGCTTCGTTAATAGCGGTACGAAGACCTTCTAATCGGTGGCCCATATCGGGCATAGGAACAACCGAAGCCTTACCGTTTTCGTAAGCATAGGCGCGGTATTCGATTAGATTTATGTAACACTGAACCTTATTTTCAACAACATAGGGAACAACTATTGGGCAAACCATAGGACCGAAGGTTGTTTTAAGGTCTTCAAACACCTTATAAAAATCGGCATGTTCGTGGTCGATTTTATTTATAAAGAATAATTTAGCAATACCTTTTTTAGTAGCGGCATCGAAGGCTTTTTTAGCGCCTACCGAAACGCCGCTCTTACCCGAAATTACAATAACCGAACTACCGGCTGCGCGGAAGCCTTCGCTTACCGAAGCCGAAAAGTCGAACTGACCGGGAGTATCGATAACGTTAATTTTAACATCTTTCCATTCACAGGGAATAACCGATGCCGATACGCTGGATTTTCTGCGGATTTCTTCAGGGTCAAAATCGGAAACGGTATTACCTTCGGCAATAGTGCCTAGGCGGTCGGACTTACCTGTAATATAATAAGCCGCCTCTACCAAAGAGGTTTTTCCTGCCGAAGCATGGCCGGAAAATACAACGTTTCGAATATTTTTTGCTTTATAGTCTTTCAAAGGAAGCGCCCCTTTCGAATATTGTGAACGCGGTTTTTTTACTGTAATTGCTTCTTATTACAGAAAATAGCCCGTTTTTTCGACAAAATGCACAAAACCTATTCATTGATTTTGCGATTTATATTGTAATATTACCACAAGTTATTCAGTATTTCAATAGTAATATTAAAATTTTAGTATAATATTTTCTTAATTTTTTGTTTTAATATAACCCTAAACGAAAATAAGCAAACGGCCGCCTTAATAAGGCCGCAAAAAAAGCAAACTATATAGAGAAAAATATCGAGCCTTGAAAAAATATGACCGATAGAGGCGGTTGAAACGGCGCTTGAATAAGGGTAGATTAGGGTAGACGCGAATTCGCTTCCGAAAACCAATAAGGTATTTAAAAAAGAAATTAAAACAAAGCCGAGCCCAAAGATAAAAGATAGCGCCATAGGCGGATTTTTAATATTTTTACCCAAAACAGAAAGGGGCAAAAGCGACGATATAAAATATAGGAAATAGCGAATAAACGCCCCCAAAGCCCCAAAAAGAGTTGGCTCTTTATAGGGTATTAAATATTTAATTTGGGCAAAGGGCAACGAAAAGCCGAACATTAAAAGAATTAAAACGGTAAAAAGCGGAAAAATTAAAAGGCTAAATTTAAAAAGTTTCTCCCTTTTAGAAAAGGCTAATACTACCGATAGCCCCAAAAATGCTATAAAGGGTAGCGCTATACTGCTCCCCTTTAACATTACGCCAGAAACATAGGCCGAAAGATTTAAAAGGCAAAAGGTAAGGCTAATTAAAATAGCAACAGAAAGCCCTAAAAACAAAACCCACGAAATAAAAGGTTTATTTTTCAGTTTTAAAAGGGTTTTACTTTTTAAGGCGAATTTTATAAAAAACGCACAAGCGGTAACAACCGCCGCCGCCAGTACAAAACCTAAAAGGTCGTTCGCGGTATTTTTAGTAAAATAAAAAAGCAACAAATTATCGCCTACAACGGTAGTTGCCGCAAGGGCAAAAAACTTTCTGTTAAAACAAAGTTCTTTCATTTATATCTCCCTCAGATTATGCCATTTGGTTACCAAAATAGCATAAACCTAAAACCTTTGGCAGATTGTTTTTAGCGCTTATTAAGGGGAGCGAAAACCTACCCTCGTTTACTAAAAGGGCGGTTTGAATTTCGAAAAGGGCAGTATGGTCGCCAAAGCCGAAATATTTAGCGTTTTCCCGAGTTAAGGCGCTAATTTCGCTTCCCGACGAAAGAGAAAAAAGGTCTTCTATTTCCGAGGCCGAAACAAGCGGCGTACTAAGCGAAACATTAAGTTTAGAGCAAAGGTCTAAAACCGTTTCTATTTGGTTTTTAGGCATATTTTGATTTATAGCAATTAACGAACAATGAGAAAAAGAGGGGGTTTTATTAAGTTTTGTTTTTATATCGTTAAGGGCGCTAAAAGCGGTATCTCCCCTACCCGATACAACCTCTAATTTAGAATTTTCAGCCGACACATTTACATATTGAAGATAAATTTCGATATTTTCCTCTACGGCCGAAAAGCCTATTGCCGAAACGGTATATACGGCGTTTGGCTCGGTATAGCCGCAACCCGAAAGAGCCAAAAGACATAAAACTAAAAATAACGCTTTTTTCATAAAGTTTTCCTATACTTATTTTTTGTTTGAATTTTTGGGCGAGTAATCATTTTGGTCCAGTTAGCCCTTACTAAAACATCTTTAAGCCCCTGAAAAGTTGGGGTATTTAGAGATAATGTGGCGCTAGCGCCCAGCGACTTTAAACCCAAAATATGAATTATTACAACACTCCACAAAAGAAGTATTCCAAAAACTCCAAGCAAAGCCGCAGCGAATATAAAGCCAAAGCGCAGATAGAAAACGGCAGCGCGAAGGCGCGGCACCATAAGACCGCATATTCCCGCAAGGGCAACGGCAATAAGAATTGGCGCGCTAATGATTTTAGCTTCTACCGCCGATTGACCTACAACCAAACCGCCAACGATACTAAGGGCGTGGCCAACGCTTTGGGGCATTCTAACCCCGGTTTCGCGAAGAATTTCAAAGGTAAGGCAGAGCAGTACACATTCGGCCAAACCAGAAAAAGGAACCCCCTGGCGCGAACGGGAAATAGTTTGGGCAAAGGCTTCGGGCAAAAATTCGAAATGGTAGGTTATAAAGGCCAAAAAAAGGCCCGGAACCGTAACCGAAAGAAAAAAAGCCAAAAACCTTAAAAACCTTTGGGCCGAGGCTAAAAGATAGCCTATATAATAGTCTTCGTCGGATTGAAAGTTTTCGGAAAAAAGGTAGGGCATAGTTATAACAACGGGTGTTGTGTCTACAATCAAAGCTATTCTTCCCTCTAAAAGTCTGGCCGCTACAACATCGGGTCGCTCGGTTGTTCCTACCGTTTTAAAAAGAGAAAACTTATTATCTCTAACAAGTTCGGTAATATAGTTAGAATCTAAAACCGAATCTATATTTATTTTTGAAAGCTTGGTTTTTAAAGTCCTTAACATTTCGCGGTTTACAAGCGATTTTAAATAGCAAATAAAAACCATTGTATTTGTTCTTTTTCCAAGGGTTATAAGCTCTGCGCAAAAGTCGGGGGTTTTAAGGCGGCGGCGAAGCATTGCGAGATTAAACATTGCCGCTTCGTCGAACCCTTCGCGAGGGCCTTCTAAAACCTTTTCGTTTTCGGGTTCGGTAATGCCGCGAGTTCTCCAACCTTTGCTATTTACAACTATTACGGTTTGGCTATTTTCGAGCAAAAGTAAAGTATCGCCATAGAGGACTGACGAAATCGCGTCTTCTACCAAAACGGTTTTTTTAATTTCGCTGGCAAAAAGGAGTTTATCGGCAACAAAATCGGCTATAGGTAAATTTTTATCTATTTCGGTTGCGAAAATTAGGGGTTTTACAACCGATTCATTAATAAGTTCTACGTTTACCATTCCGTCAAAATAAAAGAGGCAAGCCTTTTCATTTTGAAAAACGAGTTCCCTTTTGCGAAGAACGCTATCGTTTAAAAAAAGGCTTTCGATATATTTTATATTTAAATTTAAAGATTTAAAAAAACGCTTTTCTTCCATTTTTTCACCCAAAATAGTATTTGCGCTAAAAAGAGAACTATTCGGCCCCTTTTTGCATATTATGTACTATTAAACTTTATAAAGGAGAAATATATGGACAAAGCGTTGTTTGAAAAATACATAAAAGAAATGCGCCTTATGAAGGAAAATGCAACCCTTAAAGCGCCAAAAGAAGAGGCTGTGAAAACGGCGGCAACCGTGGCCGAGCCTAATAGCCAAGATATGATAGGAGAAGGTTTTTTGGTTGTAAACGTAACCTCGGTTAGAGGAATTTACCCTGTTCCCGGCGCTAGGGTAACGGTTTTTACGGGAAGCGAAGAAGATATGAAAATAGTAGCCGAAGCGGTAACCGACCAAAGCGGGAAAACCCCGATTATACCGTTAAAAGCGCCTTCGTACCTTTTTACCGAAAGCCCCGACCCTACCGAACGACCTTTCGCCTACTATAACGTTAGAACCGTTGAAGACGGATTTAAAACAAATTTAAACCTAAATGTTGCAATATTTGATAAAATCACCTCGCTTCAAAACGTAAATCTCGAACCTATTGTAGAAGAAGTTCAAAAAAACCGCCCTATTGTTATTGATGAATTTGAAAACTATACTTTATAAGGGGGCGTAAAAATGACTATTCCCGAAAATATAACGGTTCATTTAGGGCGCCCCGATTCTAACGCCGAAAATGTTACCGTTCCATTTATAGACTACGTAAAAAACGTTGCTTCGAGCGAGATTTACCCTAATTGGCCCGAAAATGCGCTAAGGGCAAACATTTATGCCATTACAACCTATGCGCTTAACCGAATTTACAACGAATGGTACCCCTCGCGCGGGTATAACTTTGATATTACTAACTCTACCGCGTTTGACCAAGCCTTTGTAAAAGACCGCGATGTTTTTGAAAACGTTGGCGCTTTGGTTGATGAACTTTTTAACGATTACGTAGTTCGCCAGGGCACAGTTAATCCCCTTTTTACCCAATTTTGTAACGGAACAACCTCGACCTGCGACGGACTTTCACAATGGGGTACGGTAGAACTCGCAAATTCGGGGCTTTCGCCCTTTCAGATTTTACAGCGATATTACGGAGATGATATTACCCTTATAACCGATGCGCCTGTCGATAATATACCCGAAAGTTACCCGGGTACCCCGCTAAGGATTGGCGATTCGGGGAACGACGTTAAAATTATTCAAAACGAACTAAACAGAATAGCCCAAAACTACCCCGCTATACCTAAAATTTCTAACCCGAACGGAGTGTTTGGTGTTTCTACCGAAGAGGCGGTAAAAAGTTTTCAAAAAATATTTAACCTAAACCAAACGGGCGAGGTAGATAAAGCAACTTGGTACAAAATAAAGAGGTATTATGTTGCGGTTAAAAAACTTTCGGAACTAATTAGCGAAGGTGTTAGTTTGCAAGAGGCCGAGCTTCCTTACGAAGAACTTTTAAAACCGGGTTCGTTTGGTTCACCGGTTAGACTTATTCAATATTATTTAAGCGTTATTGGATATTTTAACGAGTCCTTTAATATTGTACCTATTACGGGGGTTTACGACACCGTAACCGAGAACGCTGTTAGGGCTTTTCAAGAGTTTTACGGCCTTACCCCCGACGGAATTATAGGCCCAATTACCTGGAACAAACTTAAAGAGGTTTATATAAATACTATTTCTTCCATTCCGTCTGACTTTTATAACGGCCGAGCAAAATTATACCCGGGTTATGTACTGAGCAGCGGTATGAGAGGCCAGGCGGTTGAGGACCTTCAAACCTATTTAAGCTTTATAGCCGATTATTATAATGATGTTCCTAAAATACCTGTTACAGGGTATTTTGGAACCCAAACCGAAAACACGGTACAAACCTTTCAACGCCTTTTCGGGCTGGAGCCCAGCGGAGTGGTTTCGGCCGTTACTTGGGACGAAATCGCAAAACAGTACGACTTTTTAAAACTAACCGAAACGTAAAAAAGAGAGCCATTAAGGCTCTCTTTTTTAAAGATATTTTCTAATATCGATTGCTAGGCGTTCTTCTAGGTTTATAAGACGTTTGCAAATATCTTTGGAAACCTCATCGGCCGCCTCATATTCGTTTAAATAGCGATTAAGCGATTTAACCCCCATATTGCATCCGTCGGTCATAAGGTCGGCAATAGTTTCGTCGGTAGAATCTACCGCGAGTTTCATATTGGTTTTCATCCACGACATACCCTTTGCAATAGGGTTTGGGTCTTTGCCTTCATCTTTATATTTATCGAGCAGGGTTTGAATTTCGGTGTTTAATTTTTCGTGTTCAATTTTACAGTTAGAAAGATATTTTTTCATCTCGCTCGACTTTACGCGGTCGATTACATCTTCGATAGATTCGGTTCCCATTTTAACCCCTGCATCACATTCGCGAAGAAGTTTTATTGTATCTTGTTCTATCATAAAAAACGGTCATCCTTTCGTAGTTTATACGATAAGTATGACCGTTTTAAATTAAATTATTCGGCTTTAAAAATATTTTCGAATTCTTTAGTAAGAGCCATAGACACATAGTCGTTATCGGCAATAATTATATGGTCGACAAGGTTTACCGAAATTGTATCAAGCGCTACTTTAATTCTTTTAGTAAGTTCTACGTCTTCGCCGGAAGGTAGGGCTACTCCACCGGGGTGATTATGGGCCACAACAACGGCCGTAGCTTCGCTTTTTAAAACCTTTTCAAGAATAGTTCTAATACTTACTCCTACTATATCTATATTTCCGCCCATTATTTCTTCGAACGAGATTACCTTACCTAGCCTATTTAGGCAAAGAAGCGAAAAGCTTTCGCGGCTTAGGGCGTAATAGCGGGTTAAAACATAGTTTCCTATATCTTCGTAGTTTTTAAGGGTTTCTTTTTCGCCAAATTTAGTAAGCACATATGTGCGGCCGATTGGGCGCATAAGTTTTATTAAACTGGCGGCATTTCTTGTCATACCCTTTGTTTTAAGAAGGTCGTCTATATCGGCGTCGAGCACACCGCTAAAATCGCCGAAACGGGCAATAAGTTCGCGCGCAATAGGGGCGGTATCTTTTTGAGGTATACCGTAAAAGAGCAACATTTCGAGCAGTTTATCGGGCGATTTGGGGTTAGTAAGGTCGGCCGCTAAGACTTCTTCTTTAAGGCGGTTTCTGTGCCCCTTATGAATATTTTCAGACAAGTTTATTCCTCCTATTCACAAGATAAGAAAAGTATGATATAATGGTTTTAGTAAGTCGAAACAGTAATAGAAGTTACTGTTTCGACACCAAATCTCTGATTTGGTTACAAATTTTCTTTGAAAATTTGACTAACCCATTGCAATGATTGTCGTGCATAATTAAATTGTGTGAAAATTTAATTATGCATAGCCGATAAAATCGGCTGTCGAAGCGCTTTTTAGCGTTTCGACAAACCACAACCATTATAATAGGTATATATTTTAAACGGAGTTTTAATATGGAAATATTTACTGTTGGAAAAAATGACGCAGGAAAGCGTTTAGATAAGTTTATTTTAAAGGCTATACCCGCGCTTCCGCAATCTCTTATGTATAGATTTATTCGTACAAAACACATTAAGGTAAACGGAAAGCGAGCCGAAATTAGCACAAAGCTAAACGAGGGCGACAAGGTAGAGGCTTGGATTAAAGACGAGTTTTTTGTAAAACCCGAAAAGAGATATGACTTTTTGGGCGCACCCTCTAAACTCGATATTGTTTACGAAGACGAAAACATTATTCTTGTAGATAAAAAGCAAGGGGTGCTTGTACACCCCGATGATAAAGAATATACCGATACCCTTATTGGCCGTATTAGGCATTACCTTTACGACAAGGGCGAATTCGACCCCGAAAAGGAAAACGGTTTTTCTCCCGCACTGGCCAACCGAATTGACAGGGGTACGGGCGGAATAGTTATAGCCGCTAAAAACGCCGAAGCGCTTAGAATTCTTTGCGATAAAATTAAAGAGCGCGAAATAGACAAGCAGTATTTAGCCGTTGTTCACGGGGTTCCCGCAAAAAAAGAGGCAACGCTTGAAGGCTTTTTAGAAAAGAACGAAAGCAAAAACAAGGTTTACCTAAAAAACAGCCGAGAAGAAGGCGGACTTACAATTAAAACAAGATACCGCGTTTTAAACAGTAAAAATAACCTTTCGCTAATAGAAGTTGACCTTCTTACCGGTAGAACACACCAAATCAGAGCTCATATGGCCTCTATCGGACACCCGCTTCTAGGCGACGGAAAGTACGGCAAACTGGCGCAAGATAAAAAGCTCGGCTATACAAGACAAGCCCTTTATTCTTATAAATTAACCTTTAACTTTAAAACAGATGGCGGAATTTTAGACTACCTAAACGGTAAAACCTTTAAGGTAAACCGCGTTTGGTTCGCCGAAGAGTTATTCGGATTTAGAGTTTAAAGGCAATATCTTTATCGCCCCAGGTATAGGGGGTAAGTTTAATACCGGCTGCCTTAAACATCATTTTAGAAGCAAGGGTAGATTCGGTAGTAGCGTATTTATCGCTTTTATAAATAATTTCGGAAACGCCGGCTTGAATAATAGCCTTTGCACATTCGTTACAAGGGAAAAGGGTTGTATAAACCTTACTGCCTTCGAGCGAGCCGCCGCGATAATTTAAAATAGCGTTAAGCTCGGCATGGCAAACGAATAAATATTTAGTATCGAGCGGGCTACCTTCGCGGTCCCAGGGGAATTCATCATCGGAACAGGATTTAGGCATTCCGTTATAGCCTACCGACATAATTTTATTATCTTGGCTTACAATACAAGCGCCAACCTGAGTAGAAGGGTCTTTACTGCGCATAGCCGAAAGTTCGGCAACGCCCATAAAATATTCGTCCCAAGAAAGATAACCTTCGCGTTTCATAAAACACCTCATAAAAATTACTATTTATTGGGGATTTAGCGCTCCCCTTTTTCGACATTTTAACACATTTGATAGCCTTTTACAATAAATATATAAATTTTTTCAAAAAAGACTTGCAAATTTAATAGTTTTCTGTTATTATATCTTTTGCTATTGATTAGATACCCTAAGAAGAGGAGGTGCAGTGTCCATGGCAAAATGTGATATCTGCAGCAAGGAAATTGCTTTCGGCATTAAGGTTTCTCACTCTCACAGAAGAACTAACAGAACTTGGAAACCCAATGTTGTAAAGGTTAAGGCCATCGTAAACGGCACACCCCGTCGAATCAGTGTCTGCACCCGTTGCCTACGTTCAGGCAAGGTTGTACGCGCTATCTAATTTTAGACGGACAGAGCAATAACTTAAAACCCGAAGACTTTTGTCTTCGGGTTTTTGCTTTTTATTCATCTTTAAACGGGCGGGTCATTAAGGGGATTACAACGTCTTTAACCGAGTAGTTGTTATAAAGCATTTCGTAGCAGATGCTAATTATTGGGGCATCTACCCCGTTTTCTTTAGCCAGTTTATAGGCCATTTTAGCGGCAAAGTAACCCTCTACCGTACCAACGGTTTCCAGCGCTTCTTTTACGCTAACGCCTTTACCTACAAGTTCGCCAAAACGGTGGTTTCGGCTATGAACCGAAGTACAGGTAACGATTAAATCGCCTATACCCGAAAGGCCCGAGAATGTTATGGCATTGGCGCCAAGCGCAACACCAATTCTTGTCATTTCGGCAAGACCTCGGGTTATAAGGGCGGCTTTAGAGTTGTCGCCAAGGCCCATTCCGTCGCAAACACCGGCGGCAACGGCAATAATATTTTTAAGAGCACCGCCTAGTTCTACGCCAATAATATCGGTATTAGTATAAACCCTTAAAGAGTTGTTTGAGAAAAGTTCTTGAACGGTTTTAAGGGCTTCTTCATTACTGCCCGAAACGGTTAGCATAGTAGGAATTTTTCTGGCAACCTCTTCGGCATGAGAGGGGCCCGAAAGCACCACAACGGGAGAATTTTTAAGTTCGGACTCTATTACCTTAGATAGGCGGAGAGATGTTTCGGGTTCGAAACCCTTAGCAACGTTTACAACAATACCTATATTTTCAATTTCTTTAAGCTTTGCAGCCGTTTGGCGCACAGCAAAAGAAGGGGTTGCAATAACCGTTACGTCGCTACCCGAGGCTACCGAAATATCGGTAGTAACGGTAATAGAGGAAGGAATAGTTATTCCCTTTAAAAGTTTTTCGTTTTGATGAGTAGCGTTTATTGTATTTACCTCTTCGCTAAAAGGCGACCAAACGAATACTTCGTGATTATTTTCATTAAGAGTAAGCGCTAGGGCAAGGCCCCAACCGCCTGCTCCGAGAACGGTAATTTTAGCCATTATATCTCCTTACTTTTTAGAAGAAATTTTCTTTTCTGTTCCATTTAAGAGGCGAACTATATTACTTTTATGTTTTGAAATTACAATAGCCCCCGCAATAACCGCAATAATTATTGTAGGAATGATATTATAATCTACTACCGGAAAAAATGCGTTTCCGACGTCTGTTGGACCGAAAACCGAATAGATAATAGCCGAAGTTACAACGGTTATAGTGGCTAGAATAGAACTTAGCGACACTATTCTGGTTATAACCACGCCAAGCGCAAACACCAAAAGACCAAGAACTATGGCAATAGGGCAACAAACAGCAAAGGTTCCAACGCTGCAAGCAACCGCTTTTCCGCCCTTAAAGCCAAAGAAAACCGGAAAAATGTGTCCAAGCATTACGGCAATAAGGCAAATATACGCGCCGTACATAGGGTTAAAAACTTCGGTAGCAGTTGGCGTTTGGCTAATATAAGAAAAAACCATTTTACCAACAAAGCAAGCAACAAAACCTTTTAGCGCATCGCACACAAAGGTTAACATTCCGGGAAGCTTACCTGCGGTACGAAGAACATTGGTTGCTCCGGCATTTCCGCTACCTTCGTTTCTAACATCTTTTCCTGTAAAAAGTTTAGTAAAAATTACAGAAAAACTAACAGAACCTATAAGGTAGGCAAAAACTACCGCTATAAGAGCAAGTATAATGTTCAAACTCATAGTTATTTTTCTCCTCTTTCTCTAATTACAAAGCGTACCGGCGTTCCTTCGAGGCCAAAGGTAGAACGAATTTGATTTTCTAGATAACGTTGGTACGAAAAATGGAATAAATCGGCTCGGTTACAAAAGCAAACGAATGTTGGCGGTTTTGTAGAAGCTTGGGTCATATAGTAAATTTTAAGCCTTCTGCCCTTGTCGGTTGGGGGTTGAACGCGGGCGGTAGCTTCGGCCAAAATATCGTTTAGGCGGCCGGTTGAAATACGCATTGTATTTTGTTCGTGAACATATTTAATAAGTTCGAAAAGGCGGTCGAGTCGTTGGCCTGTTTTTGCCGAAATAAAGATAATGGGGGCAAAGGGCATAAAGGAAAAGTCTTTCATTAAACTTTTTCTGTATGAGTCCATAGTTCTGCCGTCTTTTTCGACAATATCCCACTTGTTGACTGCAATTATACAAGCCTTACCTTGTTCCAGGGCAAGACCCGCTACTTTAGAGTCTTGTTCGGTAAAGCCGTCGGTTCCGTCTATCATAATAACGCAAACATCGCTGCGTTCTATTGCCATTCGGGCGCGAATAACACTATACTTTTCGAGTTTATCGTCTACCTTACTTTTACGGCGGAGTCCCGCAGTATCGGTAAAGTTAAATTTACCGAATTTATTTTCGACAAGGGTATCGATAGCGTCGCGAGTGGTACCCGCAATATCGGAAACGATAGCGCGTTCTTCTCCCGTTACCGCATTAACCAGCGAAGATTTACCGGCATTAGGTTTACCTATTACGGCAACGTTTATAACTTCGCTTTCAAATTCATCGGATTCGTGTTTAGGAAGGTGTTTTACAACCTCGTCTAAAAGGTCGCCTGTTCCGTGGCCGTGAACCGAAGAAACGGCAACAGGGTCGCCAAGGCCTAAATTATAAAATTCGTAAAAGTCGAGCGGTAAATCACCTAGTTTATCACACTTATTAACACAAAGCACAACCGGTTTACCGCTTTTTTGAAGCATAGCGGCAACGTCCGAATCGGAGGCGGTAACACCACATTTTAGGTCTACCACAAAAACGATTACGTTCGCCATTTCGATAGCGAGTTGGGCTTGGTTACGCATTCCTGCTAAAATAACGTCGTCGGTACCGGGTTCGATACCACCGGTATCGATAAGCATCATTTGATAGCCGCACCATTCGGCATCTCCGTATATTCTATCACGGGTAACACCGGGAGTATCGTCGACTATTGACATTCTTTTTCCTATAAGTTTGTTAAAGAGGGTCGATTTACCTACATTTGGTCGCCCTACAACGGCAACAACGGGTTTCGCCATAAAAAATACCTCTCTTTACTCGTTATTATTAAGGGCCGATACAAAGGAATATCCGTCGGGTTCGGTTATAACAACCTTTACCCCAAGTTCACGTTCTAGGTCGGTAACCGAAACATCGTCTAAAAATAAGTCGCGTTCGAACCTTAACATACAAGAAGGAACAAGCAGAATATCATAGAGTTCTTGGCCTTTTAGTTGGTTTATTATATCGGAGCCGGTAACAAGGCCGGCAACAGTAATTTTTTCGCCGAAAAAGTTGTTCTCTATTTTATAAACCTTACAACTTAAATTATGCCATTTAAGGAGCGCCTTGTCAACAGTAGACTTTATAAGCGGATAGGCGGCAACCCCAGTAATACAGGTTATATTGCGAGGTTTTTCGGGCTCGTCAAGGTCGGCGAGCGCTTCGGCCGATTCTTTTTCGAAAAGGGCCCACATTCCAACACCGTTATCAAGTTGGGGAAAATCGCCATATTCGGTATAGTTTGGAATAGGAAGTTCGGCCTTTAGGTAAAATTCGTCGGCCGCGTAAACCAGGCGATTATCACGTTCGGCCTTTAGTTTATTACCTATTTGTTCGGTTATTTCTATAACCGATTTAGCGGTTTCTTTATTAAAGGGTTCTATTTCGGCAAGGCCTTCTCTAAATTTAGTAAGGCCAACGGGAACAGAAGCTATACATTCGACATTTTTATAGGATGAGAGTTCTTCCAGCGAGCGTTTTAGTTCTTCCCCGTCGTTATATCCGGGGACTAAAACCAGTTGGAAGTTCATTTTTATTCCCGCTTGGTCGAACCTTTTAATAATTTTTAAGGCTTCGCCTGCAAAACGGTTATTCATCATTACAGAGCGGAGTTCGGGATTTACGGTATGAACCGAAATATTAACCGGGCTTATGTGCATTTTAATAATTCGGTCGATTTCGTGTTCGGTTAGGTTGGTTAAGGTGATATAGTTGCCAAAAAGGAAGGAAAGGCGCGAGTCGTCGTCTTTAAAATAGAGTGTTTCGCGAAGGCCTTTTGGCATTTGGTCGATAAAGCAGAAAATACACTTATTCTTACAAGAACGTTGGCAATCCATAAGATAATTGTCAAAATTAAGGCCGAGTTCTTCGTATTCGCTCTTTTTAATTTTATAAACCTTTTGTTTACCCTTTACGGTTTCTATAAGAAGGGTCAACTTTTCTTCGTTTTGGTAAAAACGGTAGTCTAGAACGTCGATAATTTCGTTACCGTTTATAGAAATAAGGGTACTACCCGCCTTAATTCGCGCTTTTGCGGCAGGGCTTTTTTTCTCTACTCCCTCTATTTTAACCGACATAAAATCACCTCAATAAAAAAATAGAGAAGGATTGCTCCTCCTCTACTCCATTAGTCTTCTACTTTTACAACTTCACGTCCGTTGTAGGTTCCACAAGCGGTGCAAAGTCTGTGAGGGCGCTTGTATTCGCCGCAACGCTCGCATTTAACGAGGGTGGGAGCAGTAAGCTTCCATAAGTTATTACGTCTTTTGTCACGTCTTGCTTTAGATGTTTTTCTCTTCGGTACTGCCATTTCAGCACCTCCTTAATAAATTTTTTATTTGGTAGATTAGTCTTTTAGGAGTTCTGCAAGTGCCGCAAGTCTGGGGTCGACCTCGCGTTTAGAGCAACCACAGTCGCCCTCGTTAAGGTTTTTACCGCAGTCGGGGCAAAGTCCCCTGCAAGAGTCGTTACACAACACTTTGGTTGGAAGGCTCATTACAATGTCGGCATAACAGAAGTCATCAAGGTTAAGTTGCATATCGGGGACAACCGTAATATCGTCGTTATCTTCGTTTTCGAGAATTGAAACGATAGTTCGGTTAATGTTTACGACATAAGGTATTGCCGTTTCTTTAAGGCAACGGTCGCAAAAACCGACATAACTAACCTTGCAACCGAGTTGAGCTTCTACAATACCTGCTCGGCTGACAATCTTTCCGCTGATTGCCACGGGAGAGCGAAGTGGTTTGACGCCAAGGAAACTAAGTTCAGACAAATCCATTTCGTGTTCTACCGACAGTTCATTTCTGCTGCCCGCAAATAAAGGCTTCAAATCAAGAAGCATAATCTCACCTCAATTGACACAACTAATATTATATATAAGGGGAATTTATTTGTCAAGCATTTTTTAAGACAAAATTACGGAGCAGGAAAGCCTGCTCCGTAGCCTTAAAAATTAGATTTTTTCAGCCATTTCAAAGACCGAGGCAGGAAGGTCTGCTTCGTCGCAAGAAACGGTAAATACAAATTCGATATCTTTATTTTGGTTTAAACGAGCGAAGAATTTATCGAGCCCGTCTAGACCGCCGCCGATTTTTTTAGTAGCGTCGCCAAAGATATGGGTAATATCATAGTTACTTGCGGCTATTCCGCAGAGCATTGCATAATATTCATCATAACCGGAGATTCCGTAACTTTCTACATCGATAAGTCGAACTTCTTTAGACACGCTAAGTTTTAGCACGTCGCCCTTTTCAACGCAAACAACACTACCGGGGCTGTTTTTAGCCGCAGTGTTAACCTGGTCGATGAGTCTTTTTGTTTTGCCTGAACCTTTGTTTCCGATAATAAGTTTAATCATATTATCCGCTCCTTTATTTATATATACATCGCAAAAGCGATTGTTTTTTATTTTGCAAGACGAGCTTCAAGCTCTGCCTTTGCGGCTTCGTAGCCGGGTTTACCAAGTAGGGCAAACATATTCTTTTTATAGCTTTCTACGCCGGGTTGGTCGAAGGGATTAACGCCTAAAACATAACCCGAAATACCACAAGCCTTTTCGAAGAAGTAGATTAGTCGGCCTAGGTTTTCTTCGTCGGCCTTATCTAGGTTTATTACAAGGTTTGGAACCTGACCGTCGGTATGGGCGAGAACGGTTCCTTCGAAAGCCTTTTGATTTACGAAAGAAAGAGGTTTACCGGCAAGGAAATTAAGTCCGTCGCCATCGTCGGCTTCTTTTTCGATTAAAACGTCGTTTCCACACTCTCCGATAGTAACAACCGTTTCGAAAAGAATACGGCTACCGTCTTGAATATATTGACCCATAGAGTGAAGGTCGGTAGAAAAGACAACCGAAGCAGGTAAAAGACCCTTACCGTCTTTACCTTCGCTTTCGCCAAAGAGTTGTTTATACCATTCGGCCATCATAGTAAAGCGAGGTTCGTAAGAAACGAGCATTTCAACCGCTTTTCCCTTGCGATAAAAGGCGTTACGAATAGCAGCGTAGGTATAGCAAGGGTTAGCGTTTATATCGTTTACTGCGTAGTCGGCAGCAGCGTCGGCCGCGCCCTTCATTAAAGCGTCTAAATCGGCTCCGCAAACGGCAATAGGCAGAAGGCCTACCGCGGTAAGAACCGAGAAACGACCGCCAACGTCGTCGGGAATAACGAAACATTCATAACCCTTTTGGTCGGCAAGTTGTTTTAAAGTTCCGCGAGCCTTGTCGGTAGTACAGTAAATACGTTTTGCGGCTTCTTCTTCGCCATAACGTTCTTCGAGGTATTTACGAAGAACACGGAAAGCAATAGCAGGTTCGGTAGTAGTTCCCGATTTAGAAACTATATTTACCGAAACACGTTTACCTTCGCAAATTTTTAGTAGGTCGTCTAGCGCGGAACCGCTAATAGTGTTACCCGCGAAATAAATATCGGGGGTATTTTTAGGAAGCGCATTATAATTATTAGATTTTAAAAATTCAATAGCGGCACGAGCGCCAAGGTAAGAACCGCCAATACCGATTACTATAAAAATATCGGTATCGGAAATAATTTTAGCGGCGGCTTTTTTAATACGAGAAAATTCGTCTTTATCGTATTCAAAAGGAAGGTTTACCCAACCTAAAAAGTCGTTACCTAAACCGGTTTTATTATGTAACATATTATGCGCAGCGCTAACCTGCTCTTTAAGGCCGATTATATCGTTTTCCGAGAGAAAATCGGCCGCATATTTAAAGTTAAAGTTTAAAGCCATTGTTTTTAGTGCTCCTCTGGGTACTTTTATTACTGTTTATATATATTCTACACTAAAACTTTGTATTTTTCAATAAGAAATTTATAAAAATTAGCAAAAAATTAGAGGTTTTTTAAGTAGTAGGGCTTAAAGTGTGAACAAAGATTTAACGAGCCTTAAAAGACAAACCCAAAAGGTTAGTTTTTCGCTACAGTTTTGGGCAATTATCGGTATTACTCCGAGTTCTTCTTCGCCCAAGAAAATGTGAACGTAGCCTACTATGTCCCCCGCCTTTACAGGGGCGGTAAGGGTTGTGCTGATACTCGCAGTTTGGGAAAGTTTAGATTCATCCCCCTTTTTTAAAAGCGCAAAAAACTTTTCGGAAACGGTAGGGGAAGTCGGATCGTAGCCATGTCGTTCTGTGAGCCAAGGAGTTGTCACCTT
>JAZODO010000161.1:0-3147 GCA_045597065.1 Acutalibacteraceae bacterium
CGAATAATTCGTCGAAAAGTGTTGCAGATTATGTGAGGAAGTTGGAGAAGTTAGGTATTGTGGCAGCAGAGGAAGACTTTATTACATCTTCTCAAGCAACAGCATATTATTTGAAACTTCATCAATGCGGCTACACGAGAAGCCTTTTTAGCTTGAGATGCAAGACCTTTTTCACGAAGATAGTCAACAGCTGCATCCATATTACCGTCGGTTTCTTTGAGCGCATTTTTGCAGTCCATCATACCGCAACCGGTTTTTTCTCTTAAAGCCTGAACGTCTTTAGCGGTAAAAGCCATAGTATTATACCTCCAAAAAGATTTAAGTTTAAATTATTCTGCTACTTCTTCAGCAGCTTCTTCTACTGCTTCAACAGCAGCAGAACCCATTTCGCCCTGTTTAGCTTCGATAACAGCGTTAGCAATAGTTTCAGCGATGAGTTTAACAGCGCGGATAGCGTCGTCGTTACCGGGGATTACAGCGTCGATTTCGTCGGGGTCGCAGTTAGTATCTACGATAGCGATAATCGGGATGTTGAGTTTTTTAGCCTCTGCAACAGCGATGCGCTCTTTGCGGGGGTCTACGATAAACATAGCGGCGGGGATTTTCTTCATATCTTTGATGCCGCCAAGGAATTTTTCGAGTTTTTCGATTTCGCCCTGAAGACCGATAACTTCCTTCTTGGGGAGCATTTCGAAGGTTCCGTCTGCTTCCATTTTGCGAAGTTGTTCAAGACGACCTATTCTTCTGCGAATGGTGCTGAAGTTGGTAAGCATACCGCCGAGCCAACGAGCGTTTACGAAGGGCATTCCGCAGCGTTCTGCTTCTTCTTTAACAGAAGATTGAGCCTGTTTTTTAGTACCAACGAAAAGAATGTCGCCGCCTTCTGCTACGATGTCACGAGCAAAAGCGTAAGCATCGTTAACCTTTTTAACGGTTTTCTGAAGGTCGATGATGTGGATTCCGTTTCTTTCGGTGAAGATGTACGGAGCCATTTTGGGGTTCCAGCGTCTGGTCTGATGTCCGAAATGAACACCGGCTTCGAGAAGCTGTTTCATAGAGATTACTGCCATTTTTATTTCCTCCTAAGGTTTTTCCTCCACCCTGCCCTGCGCCGCTGCGTAAAACGCCTACGCGCCACCTGCACGCAACCGAGCAAGATGTGTGTTTTTTATTACTGCCATTAGACAGCTAGAAGATTATATCATATAATGCCGCTGTTTGCAAGTGTTTTTTTACTTAATTTTTTACTAACTATTATTATTTATAATAACTCATATTTGTGCATATTTTTTGGTTGACTAACCGAGAAATATGGAGTAAAATTGCAATAATACGAAATTTCTTTATCGGAGGGAAAATTATGGCTTTTTATTTTAACGATGTTTCTCATACCTTTAACGAGTATCTTCTCGTTCCCGGTTATTCTTCTTCAGAGTGCGTTCCCGCAAACGTATCTCTTAAAACACCGCTTGTAAAATTTAGAAAAGGTGAAGAACCCGACATTTCTCTTAACATTCCCCTAGTTTCTGCAATCATGCAGTCGGTTTCGGGCGAAAAGCTTGCAGTAGCGCTTGCAAGAGAAGGCGGTTGTTCCTTTATTTACGGTTCTCAGTCTATTGAAGACGAAGCCGCTATGGTAGCTCGCGCTAAAAACTTTAAGGCAGGTTTTGTTGTTAGCGATTCTAACCTTCGCGAAGACCAAACTATGGCCGACGTTGTTGCTCTTAAAGAAAAAACCGGCCACGACACTATGGCAGTAACCAGCGACGGAACCGCAAACGGTAAACTTTTAGGCGTTGTAACCGGAAGAGATTACCGCGTTTCAAGAATGGACCCCGCTACCACCGTTAAAGAATTTATGACCCCATTCGCTAACCTTATATACGCAAAGGAAGGCACTTCTCTT
Source organism: Acutalibacteraceae bacterium (assembly GCA_045597065.1). Taxonomy (GTDB): domain Bacteria; phylum Bacillota; class Clostridia; order Oscillospirales; family Acutalibacteraceae; genus SFWF01. Next base: position 1,907 of record JAZODO010000161.1, read on the forward strand.
AAAGAATGTAACGACATTATTTGGGAACATAAACTCAACTCCCTTCCCATTGTAGATGATAACGGAAATCTTAAATATTTTGTTTTCCGTAAAGACTACTCTTCTCACAAGGATAATCCCCTTGAACTTTTAGATAGCGAAAAGCGTTACGTTGTTGGCGCAGGTATTAACACCCGCGACTATGCAGAACGTATTCCCGCTTTAGTAGAAGCCGGTGCAGACGTTCTTTGTATCGACTCTTCCGAAGGTTTTTCCGAATGGCAAAAACTTACCATCGACTGGGTTCGCGAACGCTATGGCGACAGTGTTAAAATTGGCGCAGGAAACGTTGTAGACAAGGAAGGCTTCCGCTTCTTGGCAGAAGCAGGCGCAGACTTTATTAAGGTTGGTATCGGCGGCGGTTCTATTTGTATTACCCGCGAAACCAAGGGTATCGGCCGCGGACAAGCTACCGCTCTTATCGACGTTTGCGAAGCTCGCGATGAATACTTTAAAGAAACCGGAATTTACGTTCCCGTTTGTTCCGATGGCGGTATAGTTCACGACCATCACATGACCTTAGCTCTTGCAATGGGCGCCGACTTTATTATGCTTGGCCGTTACTTTGCAAGATTTGACGAAAGCCCCACCAACAAAATCTCTATTAATGGTACCTATTATAAAGAATATTGGGGCGAAGGTTCTAACAGAGCCAGAAACTGGCAAAGATATGACCTTGGCGGCGACAAGAAACTTTCTTTTGAAGAAGGCGTTGACTCCTACGTTCCCTATGCAGGAACCCTTAAAGACAACGTAAACATCTCTCTTGCAAAGGTTAAATCTACCATGTGCAACTGTGGCGCTCTTACTATTCCCGAACTTCAAGATAAGGCAAAACTTACCCTTGTTTCGGCAACAAGTATTGTTGAAGGCGGCGCTCACGACGTTATTCAGAAAGACACTTCTGCTAACACAATTAAATAATAAAAGCAAAAAGAAAACCTCCGCAATAAGAGTAGTACTCTAAAGGACAGTACAACACAACACAAAAACACCCGTAGTTTTTTAAAACTGTGGGTGTTTTTAATATTCTCTTTCTTTGTTAGTCAAGTTGTGCTATAATACAACTAACCGATAAATAAGAATTTGTAGAAAGGTTTACCTAAAACCATCACGAAAAGGAGCGTTCGGTATGAGGCGATTGCTTATTAAGTACAATCTTGAAATCCTAACTACATTGATGTTTACCTTTGTTGCAATGG
>JAZODO010000162.1:0-1605 GCA_045597065.1 Acutalibacteraceae bacterium
CTCCGCCAATTATTAAAGCGGCAACAAATCCAAAAAAGGTTAAACCGCCCGTAAAAAGGGTTATCATTATTAAATAACCAAAAACGAGTTTTAATATATTAGCAATTTTTTTAATCATATTCTTCATAAGTACCACCTATATTAAACCTAAAATAGGGAGCCAACCCATTAAAACAATTATTTCAAGTATAAAATGTGCAAATACCCACCAAAGGTCGTTTTTAACCGTTTTGCTAAAATCAGATTCTGCGAGCGACATTCCTGCATAAAGACCAAGCGCAAGTGGGGGAGTGATTCCGCACATAACGCCACATATACAGGGTAACATTGCGGCTGCGAGTACAGGGTTTACGCCAACACTTGCAAGTGTTGAAATAAACATAGGCCCAAAAATTACAACAAGCGAAGAACCCGGAATAACCATTCCTAAAAAACAGGTTAAAAGGCAAATAAAGGTTACCATTGCAAGTTTAGAAAACTCCATAGAAACAATAAATGTTTCCATATCGGCCGCAACGTTTAGGTCGGAAAACATAGAACCTATCATATACCCGAAAATACAAACGGCAATAGCGGGGGATATGGTTTTAACGCTACTTGCGAAACTTTTAGCAATAGCATTAGGAGAAACAAGTTTCTTATCTTTAGTAATAAGACAGGTGAAAAGGGTTGCTATACCTGCAATAAATAAAAGTAAACTTTTCGAAAGATATCCTGCCCCGGTGCTGCCTAGTCTAGCGGTGAAAAAGTTATCTTTTAAAAGATAATCGAGAAGGAAGGGAACAAGAATTATAACGGGTAAAAACAGCCCTTGCCAAGACTCTTTTAAAACAACCGAAAGTTTAGGCATATCTTCTTTTGCAATAGGTTTAATTTTGTAGAATTTACAAAATCCGAAAACTATAATAAGTTTTTCTAAAACAAACCAAAGCGAAATTCCCCAAAGAATAATCCAAAATTGCCCCTGGGTAAGCGATTCTTCTCCGTAAAGAGCAACAAAGGCGCCAAGAGCGGCTACAATATTAGAAGAAGGGGGAATCATATTGCCAAGATAACTGGCGTTACTTTCAACGTTTGCGGCAAGCTCAGGAGGAAATCCCGAACGTTTCATAGCGGGAATAGTAATAGCGCCGGTTGCCATAACGTTTCCGGGTCCGCTTCCCGAAAGAGCGCCCATAAATGAACTAGCAATAACCGAAGCATAACCTGCTCCGCCCGGTATTTTACCAAGAATTGCTAAAATTATTGATATGCTTCCGTCAATAACCTTTGTTTTAGTCATAACAACCGACATAGCAACAAAGGCAACCATTGAATAAATTAGTGAATTTGAAAGTCCGTCATTTATGTAAGTGGGAATGTTTTTATAGGTTCCGGTAATAAAAAGAAGAACCGCAAAACCTAAAAAAACGGCCTCGTAAATTGGCCTTTTAAAGGCCAAAAACCAAATACAAATAACGGCCAAGAGTACACCTAAATAGATAAAAGTTACAGGCATAACAACCTCCAAAAGTTATAATAGTTATTACATTTTGGTTATATTATAATCTGTTTTTTAAAAAATGTCAAGAGTGCAAATTTAGCCTATAAATTTGTATGTATATA
>JAZODO010000163.1:0-2012 GCA_045597065.1 Acutalibacteraceae bacterium
AAGCCTTGGGGAACCCCAAGGCTTTAATTTTATAACTTTGAAAAACCGTATGTGTTTACAAGTGCGTCTAACTTAACGCCTTTTTTACAAAGAGGACATTCGTGAGCAGGGTAGGTAGCATAGTCGGGTAGGTCGTTAGGATTAAATGCCGAATGAACCGGAATATTATTACATTTATCAACCGTTGCAAATATTGATGCAATGCCTACAACCATACCGCCGTAGTAATTAACTGCTTCAACTGCTGCTTTTGCCGTATAACCGGTAACTACCGAAGCGGCAAGAACTAAAACGTGTTTTCCTTGAATCATAGGAGCCATATTGTCGCGGAAAATGATTTGGTTGTTAGCAGCGTTTTCGGGGGTTACAACATAAATTGTTTTATGTGCATTAATGTTGTGAAAATGATTTCTTGTAAGTTCATTTGCGAGACAAGTGCCGATAACTTCGGTTCCGTCTAGGCAAAGAATTGTATCAACTATAGTGTTAGAATTATAGTAACTTAAAAGTTCTTGCGCAACTGCTTTAGCTTCGGAAAGGCGGCTCTTTTGAGCTACTATGTCTATATAGTAGTTAATGTGGGAACGGCCGGTTGCAAAATGACCTTTTGCAATACGAAGATAAAGGTTTTTACGCTTTGTTTCAAGTTTATAGGTGTTAGTTGTTGGCATAGGGTCCTCCTGAATTCTCAAAGGGCATTTCACAAAACGGTAAACCGTTTGCAAAAAGCCCTTTTTTTTATAATACTACACTTTTTCTTTAATTACAAGAAAAAAATATAAAAAAATAAAACCTGCGTTTGCAGGTTTATTTTTTAAATAAATTTCCGCCAAATGAATCTATGGCGCATATAAGAGGGAAGTTATTAAAGGTTAACTTTTTAACCGATTCACAACCTAAATCTTCAAAAGCAATAACTTCGCAACCCGAAACAGATGCAGCGGCAAGCGCTCCTGCTCCGCCTATTGCGCAAAGATAAATAGCCTCGTTTTTACAAATAGAGTTGCAAACCTCGTCGTTTCGTTCTCCTTTGCCAATCATACATTTAAGGCCTAAATCTAAAAGTCTTGGAGAATAACTGTCCATTCTTGAAGAGGTGGTAGGGCCACAACTTCCAATAGGTAAATCTACTGGCGTTGGGGTAGGACCGGCATAGTATATTGCGGCGCCGTTTATATCAAAAGGAAGGGGAGAGCCGCTATCTAAAAGTTCAAAGAAACGTTTGTGCGCAGCATCTCTTGCGGTATAAACGGTTCCCGAAAGAATTACTCGGTCGCCGGCTTTAATTTCTTTAATTTTTTTTGGTAGTTCGTTTGTGTTTAAGTAAATGTTTTTCATATTAGCCGAGTTTTGCATAAAGTTCTGCGAAATCATCGCTAATTTGCGAACTTTCTTCCTTGTTTTCACAAATTTGTTCCTTTGTGCTATTAAGAGATTCTTGTAAAGAATCAAGCTTATCAACAAAGTTTTGCGAAGCCGATAAAATATTTTCGGCAATTTCCTTTAGGTTAGATTGGGTAACTTCAAGGTTTTCAAGGCTCTTGTCGGTTTGCTCTGCAACAAGAGAAGAACTTTCTTCGGCTCTATCTACTATGTTTTTGGCCGATGCCTTAGAAACTAAATATAGTTTACCAATTTTGTTGCCTAAATCTTCGATTTCGTCGGCCTTTTGTTCATATTCAGCAACTGTTTCTTTAAGGTCGTCGTTTTGTGCGGTAAGGTTGCCAATAGTTTTAAGCGACTCAATATGTTCTTCTTTTAATGCGTCTAATTGCTTTTGAAGTTCGCTTATTTTGGTATTAAGGGTTACAGAAAGTCTTTTTAGTTCCTTATCTTTTAGAGAAACGTACTCTAAAACGTCGTTTTTATTAAAACCAAAAAGAGCATTTCTAAATTCTATCGACATTTTCTCACTTCCTTTTAGCATTATCTCGTAAAATTATAGCAGATTTTTCTACATTTTACAACACTGAATTTAAAACACAGCTAAATAATATGCGAATATGCATAAA
>JAZODO010000164.1:0-2731 GCA_045597065.1 Acutalibacteraceae bacterium
GAGTTTGCCGCCGCTGTTGGGCCTAGTGTATCGCGGCCGGCTGAGGGCGAAACGCCGTCGGCAACAGGGGTGTGCGCTAGTCGGCCGTCGGGGGTAGCTCCGGTTTGTGCTCCAAGCGGAACGTTTGCCGAAACAGGGTAAAGCCCGGCTTGGAACTGTCCGCCTCTGGGGTTTTTAAAGTTTAAAAGTGGGCGTGTATAGGTGTAGGCAACGTCTCTTGCGAAGCTGTCTACCTCCGAAATATCGTTTCCAAATTTAGGTAGCTCGTTTATCTTATCTAAAAGTTTAGAAAAGCGTTCTTTTTCTTCGGCCGAACAGTTATTTTTAGCAACCGTTTCGTAAATAGCTAAAACGTCTTGCGCCGAAAGGGTTTTACCCTCTTCAATAAAGCGCTTTGCAACCTGTTTGGTAAGTTCTTCGGCCTTTTTCGGGTCTAGGTCTTTACCGTAGTTGTTATCGAGCGCCTCTTTAAATTCGCTTAAAGTAACGCTTTTTTCTTCGAAGACCAGTTTCTTTATAGCAAATAGCGCGTCGGCCATATTTGCAATACCAAAGCCTTGTGGGCCGGTAAAGTTGTAAATTGCTCCGCCTTCTTGTAGGCTCTTGCCTCGGCCTATACAGTCTTCAACCATTGAGGACTGGAAGGGTAGAGGACAACGTTCGGCGTGGGCAAGGTCGATAGCGTTATCGGCGTTTACAAGAAGTTCTATAAAGTAGTTCATTTGGGTTTTATATGCGTTATAGAACTCTTCAAAACTTGTCATTTTGGTAACGTCGCCTGTTTTGGGGCCAAGCTGAATTCCGTTATCTACTCCGTTTGAGAAAACGAGTTCTAACGGGCGGCACATATTAAAGAAAGCTGCATCGTGCCAACCGTCGGTTTTGGCCGCTTTTTGCGGCTCTACGCAACCTATAATATTATAGTCGCGCGCGTCTTCAAGTGTAAGGCCTCTGCTTTGAAGCGAGGGAATGATAACTTCGTCGTTATAATAGGCGGGAAGCCCAACGCCCGTTCTTGTAATCTCTGCGGCGCGAATCATAAACTCGTGTGGTGTTCCGTTCCAAACTCTAACCGAGAAAGAAGGTTGGGGGAGCGAAACGTGAAGGGTCGCGTTCATACACATATAAGAAAGGTCGTTTGTAACGTCGGTTCCCGATGCGTCTTGTCCGCCAACAATTAGGTTTTGGAACAAACTGTAACCGGCAAAGCCTTCGGCCGAAGCGGCATCACGCACCTTGTTAAGGTCGTTTAGCTTAACCCAAATACAGTCGATAAGTTCTTGGGCGAATTCCCTTGTAATAGCGCCTTTTTCAAGGTCGGCTTCAAAATAGGGGTTCATATATTGGTCAAATCTACCGGGCGAAATAGAATGTCCGCTAGATTCGGTTTGAAGTAGCATTTGCACAAACCAAAACGACTGACAAGCCTCGTAAAAACTTGTAGCGCCAAGAGCGGGAACTCTTTGACAGTTAGCGGCAATTTGTAAGAGTTCGGCCTTTCTTGCCTCATCGTTACAAGCGGCGGCCTCTTGTTTTGCTAAAACTGCATAACGTGAAGCGTAGTTACATACCGCGTCGCAGCTTATAATAACTGCTTCTAAAAACTGTTGGCGTTTTGCATAGTCTTGGTCGGAAACCTTTAATTTTGCCATAGCGGCGCGAGCCTCTTCGGCAATTCCCTTAAAGCCAATTTTTAAAACCTTTGCGTAATCTACCGTTACGTGGCCTATGCCGTTGTAAAAGTAGTTGCCCGGGGTAAAAATATTGTGCTCAATAGCGGCAAGTGCTTCGGGCGCCATATATGCGGTAGCAAGTTCGCTTGTTGTTTTTCCCTTCCAATAAGGGTAAACCTTTTTAAGAGTTGCCTTTGTCTCTTCCGATATATAAAAGGGGTCGGCGCTTCTGGTAGCAACCGTGTCGAATTCCTCTTCTAACCAAGCGTAAGAATATTCGGGGAACACCTGACAACCGCGAGGAGCCTTGCTGTTGCTTCCAACTATTAGTTCAAGCGGTCTTATAGTAATAGGAAGACCTTCTAATATGTGGGCGAAAGCCTTTGCTCGGCGGAGTACAATAGGTAATCCCTCGGTCTCTTTATAAGACTCGGTAAGCAGTACCGCGCGGTCGGCCTCAATTTCGGGCATTTTTTCGAACAAATGCTCAATAAGGGCGGGAATTCTAGGCGATTTATTAATTTTTTCGGTGTACACGTTCTTCACTTTTGTACCTCCCGTTAGAAATTCATAATAAAATACAGATTTTTAAATATCTCCAACCTAATTTTAGCAAGAAACCAACAAAATGTCAAGCAAAAACAAAACAAAAAAAGAAAAAATAACAAAAATCCAACATTTTTTAGCCCGAAACTTAAAAACAAACCACGAAAACCACATTTTTAGCACCCAAGCTCCTAAAATAACCAAAAGAAATGCGTTTTTATTATAAAAAAATAAAAAGAGAACCACACCTTGCGGTATGATTCTCTTTTATTTGGCGGAGACGGCGAGATTCGCTCAACAAAAGATAAACCTTTTGTCGACACGCACACGACCTTTGCAACCGTTCACAGAAAGGTTGCAATTCGGCAAAAGCCGAACCGGTCTTTTCGAATCTCGCAACACTAAAACAAAAGAGAACCACACCTTGCGGTATGATTCTCTTTTATTTGGCGGAGACGGCGAGATTCGCTCAACAAAAGATAAACCTTTTGTCGACACGCACACGACCTTTG
>JAZODO010000165.1:0-1863 GCA_045597065.1 Acutalibacteraceae bacterium
AAAGTATATTTTATAGTAGTAGTGTTTAGGGAGTTTTTTATATGAAATATATTGTAATTACTAAAAAACATTTAATGATATTTTGCGCTTGTTTTTTAGCGTCTGTTATAGCAACAATTTGCTCGGTTGGCGTAGTTGCAAATACCGACAGAAGAATACCTATCTATTGCGTAGAAACCGAGAAAAAACAAGTAGCGCTCAGTTTTGATGCTGCATGGGGTAATGATGATACCGGAACACTTATAAACATTCTTAAAGAATATAATGCGAAAGCAACATTCTTTGTTGTTGGCGCTTGGGTAGATAAATACCCCGAATCTGTAAAAGCGCTCTCTGATGCCGGGCATCAAGTTATGAACCACTCTAATACTCATCCTTATATGACTAAAATTGATACATCGCAAAAACTTGATGAAATTAAGTCTTGTAATAAAAAGATTTATGATATAACCGGGGTTACGCCAACCCTTTTTAGACCACCTTATGGCGACTATGATAATGCAACCATCGAAGCAGTAGAAAGCCTTGGAATGTATACGATTCAGTGGGATGTCGACTCACTCGACTGGAAAGACAGCGCCACATCTGATAGTATTTGCAAAAGGGTAACGAGTAAGGTTAAAAACGGAAGCATAGTCTTATTCCACATAAAGCAAGATGGAACACAGTGTGAAACATCTCAATAAAAAAACGGGGAATAACCCCGTCTTTTTTATTAAAATTCTACTTATTTATTTCTTTTTTCTCGTTTTGCTTCATTTCAAAATGTATTAAGACACTTAGTAGTGCTCTTAAAAGAATTACTGCGGCTAAAACATAAAGTTCGCTCATTTCTCGAACTAAAACGGTTTTTAAAATTTCGGCAGCCATTTTGAATTCAAGCCCGGTCGCAAGCCCTGTTGCAAAATAGAACTGAATGTTATGGTTCTTTTTGAAAAAAGAATTTTGAATATAATACCAAAACGAACTTACCGCACTCCATGAAACTACTAAAATACCCATAATCTCTAAAACGGTTATAACATAGGGTAAAATTATTTCCATATAGTGATGAAGAAAATTAGAATCTATTGCAGATTGGCTTGAAAGGGTAATTAAGGAAGTTAAATTCATATATGCACCTCTTTAGAAATAATCGGGTGTAGAAAGATAACGCGTACCTGTATCGGGTAAAATTACAACTATATTTTTCCCCTTAATATCTTCTCGATTAGATAATTTGATTGCGGCTGATAGCGCGGCTCCCGAAGAAATTCCAACTAAAATTCCGTCGGTTTTAGCAACTAGGTTGCCTATTTCGTACGCTTCGTTATCTAAAACGGTTATTGTTTCATCAATAACGCTTAAATCAAGCGTTTTAGGAATAAATCCTGCGCCAATTCCTTGAATTTTATGAGGACCTGCATTACCGCCCGATATAACGGGAGATTTTTCAGGTTCTACGGCAACAATTTTAATATTGGGATTCATTTTTTTAAGGTAAGCGCCAACTCCGCTAATTGTACCGCCGGTACCAACAGCCGAAACTAAAACGTCTATTTTACCGTTTAAGTCATTCCAAATTTCGGGGCCTGTTGTTTCAAAGTGAATAGCAGGGTTAGAAGGGTTTTCGAATTGGCCCATAATTACCGCGTTTTTATTTTCTCTTACTATTTCATTAGCCTTTTCAATAGCGCCGGTCATACCCAGAGTTCCATCGGTTAAAATAACCTCTGCGCCAAAAGCCTTAATAAGCTTAATGCGTTCGGCCGACATGGTATCAGGCATAATAATTTTAACCTTATAACCGCGCGATATGCCGATAGCAGCAATTCCAATACCGGTATTACCTGATGTAGGTTCTACTAAGACAGAATTTTTATT
>JAZODO010000166.1:0-12322 GCA_045597065.1 Acutalibacteraceae bacterium
GATTTACCGCTTCCCGATTTACCGAGCAAGAAAACCATTCCCGTATCGGGGAATTTAATAGAAAGGTTGTTTATCGCTTTTACGGGAACGCCCTTTTTAGGTTTATAAATTTTAGTTAGATTTTTAGTTTCGAGCATATAATCACTCCCCTAAAAAATATATGTTTTTATTTTACTTTTTTTAAAAATTTATGTCAAGCCATTTACCCATTATTTTACATTTTATATAAAAATTGCGCCGTTTTTTTTACACTATAACATGATTGAAAAGTGTCGAATTGTGTGATAAAATAAAAGGGCCAAAATTTTTTATAAAGATGGAGTTGCTTATGGAAAACAAACTTATTTATGACATCCACGACAAACCCAAATTTGGCGCAATGCTTATTTTTGCGCTACAACAGTTGCTTGCTATTATGGCTGCAACTATCGCTGTTCCTGCCATTATTGGTAACGGAATGAGTGCTTCTGCCGCACTTTTCGGCGCCGGTGTTGGTACCATTGTGTATCAGCTTTTCACCAAATTCAGAAGCCCTGTATTCTTAGGCTCTTCCTTCGCATTCATTGGTTCTATGCTTGCAGCATTCGCAGGCGCTACCTCGGCTTCGCTCGGTTTCCTCGGAATTATTATGGGCGCCGTTTTAGCAGGTCTTGTTTATGTTGTAATCGCGCTTATCGTTAAGGTAGTTGGCGTTGCTTGGATTAACAAGCTTATGCCTGCCGCTGTTATCGGCCCCGTAGTAGCACTTATCGGTCTTTCTCTTGCAGGCGCTGCAATTAAAGACGTTTTCTCTTACGGACCTCAAACCGCAGACGGTATCTTTATTATGTCCGGCTCTGCTTGGGTTTCTTTTGCTTGTGCAATGGTTACCTTCTTTGTTGTAGTTATTTGCTCTACCTACGGCAAAAAAATGACAAAACTTATTCCCTTTATTATTGGTATTCTTGCAGGTTATGCTGTTGGTTTAGTATTTACCGGTATCGGTTATGCAACCGGCAACGACGCTCTTAAAATTATCGACTTTACTCCCTTTAAGGCTCTTGTAGCAGACGGCGTTGGTCTTAGCACCTTTATCGCTCTTCCTGAGTTTTCTTTTGTTGAAGCATTTAAGGGCGTTAAAGAGTTTGACCTTTCCTATCTTGCAACCGTTGCTGTGGCTTATGTTCCCGTTGCACTTGTTGTATTCGCAGAACACATTGCCGACCACAAAAACCTTTCTTCGGTTATTGGCCGCGACCTTCTTGAAAAACCCGGTTTACATCGTACCCTTTTAGGCGATGGCGTAGGTTCTATGGTTGGCGCTTTCTTTGGCGGTTGCCCCAACACTACCTATGGCGAATCGGTTGGTTGCGTTGCTATTACCAGAAATGCTTCTGTTGCAACCATTACCACCACTGCTATTATGGCGGTTTTAATTGCTTTCGTTTCTCCCTTTGTTGCTTTCCTTGATTCTATTCCCGGTTGCGTAATGGGCGGCGTTTGCATTACACTTTACGGCTTTATCGCAGTTTCCGGTCTTAAAATGATTCAGAAAATCGACCTCGAAGATAACGCAAACCTCTTTACCGTTTCGGCTATTCTTATTTCGGGTATCGGCGGTATGGCTATGAGCATTGGCAAGGTTACTATTACCGCTATCGCTTGCGCTCTTATTCTTGGCATTATTGTTAACATTGTTCTTCACCGCAATAAGAAAACCGAGGAGAAATAAAATGAAAAATTATGACAACGTGGTGATTTTTGACCACCCCTTAATTAGACATAAAATCGCCATTTTGCGTGACGAAAAAACCAGTATGAAGGAGTTTCGTGAACTAATTGAAGAGATTACTACTCTTATGACCTACGAAAGCCTTCGTACCGAAGTTCCTACTACCGAAATAACCGTTAAAACGCCTCTTGAAACTTGCACTCAACAGGTTGTTAAAGACAACGCGATTGCTATTGTTCCCATACTTCGCGCAGGGCTTGGAATGGTTAACGGTGTTCACGTTTTATTCCCTTCGGCAAGGGTTGGCCATATCGGTATGTACCGCGACGAAGAAACTATGCAACCTTGTGAATACTATTGCAAGTTGCCCGAAGGCATTGAGGACAAGTTAGTTTTACTAGTTGACCCAATGCTTGCAACAGGCGGTAGCGCTTGCGACGCTATTGATTTACTTAAAAAGCGCGGTTGCAAGAACATTAAATTTATGGCAATTATTGGCGCTCCAGAAGGCGTTACCAAGGTTGCCGAAGCACACCCTGACGTTATGATTTACGTTTCTACCTTAGACCGCGAACTTAACGAAAATTGTTATATTTTACCCGGTCTTGGCGACGCGGGCGACCGACTATTCGGAACAAAATAACTTAAAAATTATACCCTAAAGTTTTAAGTAACTTTAGGGTATTTTTTTAATGTTTTTTAGTTGGCGAAAGGCCGTATTGGTTTTTATAGGCTCTGTAAAAGTTGCTATAATTTTCGTAGCCTATCCACATAGCGGCTTCGGTTGCCGAAACGCCTTCGTGAATTAGTTTATGGGCAAGAGCTAATTTTTTTTGAAGAATATATTGTTTAGGAGTAATTTTCATTTTGTTTTCGAAAAGATGACAAAACGAAGATTTTGAACGGAAGGTATGAGCGGCTAAATCTTCTATTAAAATTTTCTCTTTAATATGGGCGTCGATATATTCAATAGCGCTTTGTAAAAAGGCGTCGGTTTGGTAGGGCTTTTTACTCATTAAACCTTCGGCATAGTCGTAGAAAATTTGGGTCATATAACTTTCGGCTAAAGGGCCGTAGTATTCGGGGAAAGGCGCCTTACAAATTTTTTTAAGTTCTTCGGCCTTTGAAGCGTAGAATGGAGTTGTAGAATTTTTGTCTGCGCTAAATAGGCCTTGTAAAACGTGGGGTATTGCCGAAAGGGTAAAACTAGCGATTACTCGGCTATAATCGGCCGAGCGTTTACCGAAAATAACGTGATATAAAAAGGGCGGAATTATTACGGCTTGGTTCTTTTTTATGGTATAGGTTATACCTTCGAGCATAAGTTGAACGTCGCCTTCGAGCACGGCTATCATTTCGAATTTTTCGTGGCAATGGCTTTCAAAATGGGCCGGATTTCCTATATCTTTTTCGGAATATTGAAACTCAAATTCCTGGGTTTTAAAACTAGTTCCCATTATTTTCGCCTCCCTTTCCCAAATTATAGCAGAATTTTGCAAGAAAAGCAATATTCTTTTGAAAAAAGCAATATAAATTACCTTTGTTTTTTGTTATAATGCTTAAAAAGGAGGGTTATTATGATTAAATCACCTATTTCTATAAAAAACAAAAAAATTCCTAACCGCGTTGTTTTACAACCTATGGAAGGTTGCGATTGCTTTGAGAACGGAAGCCCCAGCGAGCTTACCATAAGTAAGTATATCAGCGCTGCAAAAAGTGGTGCGGGCCTTATTTGGTTCGAAGCTAACGCCGTTTGCCCCGAGGGTAGAACAAACCCCCGCCAAATGATGTTAACCCGCGAAAACCTACCCGAATTTAAAAAGCTTGTGGCCGACCTTAAAAAGCTCGCTTTAGATGAATGTGGTATTGAACCTATCTTTATTCTTCAGCTCACCCATTCGGGCCGACAGAGTATTGTTCCTATGATTTCATACCGCCACCCCATTTACGAAGAAACCAGACCCGTTACCGACGACAACATTGTATCGGACGAATATTTAGACAGTCTTCCCGCTTTTTATGCTAATTCGGCAAAACTTGCGGTAGAAGCAGGTTTCGACGGAGTAGACGTTAAGTCTTGCCACGGTTACCTATTCCAAGAACTTTTATCTTCCTTTACAAGACCCGGTCGCTACGGCGGAAGTTTTGAAAACAGAACTAAGGTTTATTTTAATTGTATTAGAGAAGTTAAAAAGGTTATTCCCGAACACATTCTACTTACTACACGTTTAAGCGTTTCCGATATGGTTCCGAAGCCTTACGGATTCGGAACTACCGAACAAAACGAACTCGACTTTACCGAACCCGATATGCTAATTGACCTTTTAATTAAAGAAGGTATAGAGCTTTTAAACGTTACTGTTGGTAACCCCTACTATAATCCTCACGTTAATCGCCCCTACAGAAAGGGCGGCTACGTTTCTCCCGAAGAAGCAAGCGTAGGACTTAATCGTTTCGAAGTTATTGAAAAACATATTAAAGATAAGTTCCCCTCACTCCCCATTGTAGGTTCGGGCCTTTCTTATTACAGAAACGACCTTTTCGAACAATCGGAAAGACAACTTGAAAACGGCGTTTGCGACCTTTTGGGTTACGGCAGAATGTGGCTTGCATACCCCAATTTCTATAAAGATTATCTAAACGGCACATTTGAACCCAAGAAAACCTGTCTTGCATGTTCTAACTGCACACTTCTTATGAGAAACAAACAGGTTTCGGGTTGTGCTATATTTAACGAATATTACAGAAATTTATTAAAGGAGATTTTAAAGTAATGAATAAAGTTGCTATTGTTACAGGCGCCCTTGGTGGCATTGGAAAAGAAAGCGCAATTAAACTTTGTAAAGCCGGTTATTCGGTAATTGGTATGGACGTTGTTGCCGCTTCTGATTTATCTGATTTTGAAGGTCTTGATTTTACATATGTTCAAGGCGACCTTTCAAGCGGAGAGTCTAGACAATCTCTTTTAGAAACTGCTAAATCAAAGGGAACCGTTTCGGCCCTTGTTAACGTTGCAGGCGTTGCTCCTAAGGTTCGCCGCGACATTTTAGAAATGACCGAAGAAAGTTACGACTTTGTTATGGGCATTAACACAAAGGCTACCCTCTTTCTTACCCAACTTGTTGCAAACGAAATGGTTGCACACAAACAGGGCGGCGCTATTGTAAATATTTCTTCTTGCTCGGCTTACACAAGTTCTACAAGCCGCGGAGAATATTGCATTTCTAAGGCAGGCGTTGGTATGATTACCAAACTCTTTGCCGACCGTCTTGCAAGCGAAAACGTTACCGTTAACGATATTTGCCCCGGCATTATTGCTACCGGTATGACCAGCGCAGTTAAAGAAAAATACGACAACCTTATCGCCGGCGGACTTGTTCCCCTTGGCAGATGGGGACTTCCCGAAGACATTGCTAAGGCTGTTGTAGCCCTTTGCGACGGAACCTTTGGTTACACCACCGGTCAGTCGTTCATTATTGACGGAGGAATGCACATTAGAAAGCTATGAGAAACACATATAACACACTTATAATCGGAACCGGTTGCGCAGGTTATAACGCAGCCGATAAACTTTTTGACCTTGGCGTTAAAGATATTGCTATTGTTACCGAAGGTAGACTTATGGGAACTTCTCGTAACACCGGTAGCGACAAGCAAACCTACTATAAACTTTCTCTTTGCGGAAGTGATGGCGACAGCGTAAGAGAAATGGCCGACACCCTTTATTCGGGCGGCGGCGTTATGGGCGAACACGCGCTTTGCGAAGCTTCTTACTCGGCTCGTTGCTTTATGCGCCTTGTAGAACTCGGCGTTCCCTTCCCCACTAACGAATACGGCGAATATGCAGGCTACAAAACCGACCACGACCCCAGAACTCGCGCTACCTCTTGTGGTCCTCTTACCTCTAAATATATGACCGAAGCTTTAGAGCGTTCGGTACTATCTAAAGGTATTGAAATTATCGACTTTAGCCGAGTTGTTAAAATTATTACCGACAACGGCGCTGTTACCGGCGTTGCTTGCGCTAATATGAAAACCGGTGAAATTTCGGTTATTGGTTGCCAAAACGTAATTCTTTGTACCGGTGGACCTGCCGGAATTTATAAAAACACCGTTTACCCCAAGAGCCAACACGGCGCTACCGGTCTTGCTATTGATGCCGGCGCCGCTCTTTCTAATATGGAAGAATGGCAATACGGAATTGCAAGTACTAAATTCCGTTGGAATCTTTCGGGTACCTATCAGCAGGTATTACCCCGCTTTGTATCGGTTGATGCCGAAGGTAACGAACGCGAATTCCTTTACGACGCTCTTGGCGACGAATCGTTAGATATGATTTTCCTTAAAGGCTATCAGTGGCCCTTTGACGCTAGAAAAACCGAAGGTTCTTCTAAGGTTGATTTACTTGTTGCAAAGGAAATTAAAAACGGAAACCGCGTATATCTAGACTTTATGAAGAACCCCAAAGGCCTTGAAAACGGATTTGATGTTCTTTCTGAAGAAGCATACGTTTATCTTGAACGTTCGG
This sequence comes from Acutalibacteraceae bacterium, assembly GCA_045597065.1. Taxonomy (GTDB): domain Bacteria; phylum Bacillota; class Clostridia; order Oscillospirales; family Acutalibacteraceae; genus SFWF01. The sequence continues at coordinate 6,240 of JAZODO010000166.1, forward strand.
GCGCACTTTTCGGCACGCCTATTGAGCGTCTTGAAAAGATGAATATTGGCGCTATTGAACTTTACGCCGACCATAGCATTGACCTTTATACCGAATATTTAGAAATTGCCGTTTGCGCACAGCATTGTAACGGTGGCGTTAAGGTTGACGAAAATTGGCAAACCGAAATCGAAGGCCTTTATGTTGCAGGTGAAGCTGCAGGTACATTTGGCGTTTATCGTCCCGGCGGAAGCGCACTAAACTCTACCCAGGTTGGCGGTCTTCGCGCAGCAGAACATATTGCTCAAAAGCAAGTTTACTTACGTAAAGCCCCCGAATTTAACCTACCCGAAATTAAATACGGCACTTCTAACATTTCAGCAATTCGCGAAGAATTCCAGTTAGAAATGAGCAGAGTTGCAGACTTTGACCGCAACACCGACGCTATGAAGGCGCTTTTCGATAAGGTTTCTAATCTTTGCGATAACTTCTTTAATATTGCCGTTATTGAAAACAAAAAAGAAATTGCAGCCCTTTTCCAGCTTTACGATATGGCCTTAACCCAACGCGGCGCTCTTTCGGCTATGATTCTTTCGGCCGAAGTTATCGGTACCCATGGTGCGGCTCTTATTAATGGTTCAAAAGACTGCAACACCGAGCAACGCGAAACTTGTACCGTTACAAGAGCAGGTGTTTCTACTATGGAAAAAGTTTCGGACATTCCTAACCCCGAACTTTGGTTTGAAACCCTACTTGCAAGACAAAAGGCTCGTCTTTCTAAAAAAGGCTAACATAAAATATTTTAAAGGGAGCAAATTTTATGTACGATATTAAAACATCTAAACATTTTGAAAAACGCGTTGATGAAAAAAGCGGCGCTGAATATTATGTTCTTAAAACCTACGTTGCAACCCAACAACAGGGATTTTACTTCGTAAACCCTTGTATGGACAAAGATGCAAGATATTTATGGTTTTATTGCACCTTTCCGCCCGCAGAATATAGAACACTCGGTTTAGTTGACTTTACTACCGACGAAGTTCGTCATTTCCCCGACGCCCATTTCCACGATGTTACACCTATTGTAGACGAAGAAACAGGCGATGTTATTTTTGCTAACCATAGGGGCATTTATAGACGCTCCCCTAATCCTAACGAGCCCACTGAGCTTATTTGCAATCTGCCTTCTGAGATTGTAGGCCGTACTCGCAAGGAATATTTAGTATCTCCTGCAACACATCTTACATTTAGCCCCGATAAAACCGAACTTTTCTTTGATAGTTATAATGCCGGCGGTTGTATTGCCGGTACATTTAACCTTACTACAAAGGAATTTAAGGTTTGGGTTAGACCTGAATTTTTAAGAAATCACGGTCAAATCAATCCTGTTCATAAAGATATTGCTCTTATGGCAGAAGAATTTGAAAAGGACGAAAACGGTAATTGGCGTTCTATTAGAACCGACGAAAACGGTGTGTTTATGCGCCTTTGGACCGTAAACCGCAACGGAGAAGAAAAATATTGGGCACCTTTAAATCTTGAAAAGGCAAGCCACGAATGGTGGAGTGCCGACGGAAGCAAAATTTACTATTGTAAATATTCTAACGGAAATAATGGTATTTGCGGTATTGACATTTTTACCGGAGAACACAAACTTTACGCGCCTGTTAGCGCTTGGCACGGATTCTCTTCTAAAGACGATACCCTATTCGTGTTTGACGAAAACGACGGGTTCTACCGCGGTTGTCCTTCTCGTGTTGGCCTTTACAACACTAAAACCGAAACAAAGGTTTACTTTAACAGCCAGAATCCCCCTCTTAACCCCCCCGATAAGCCAAACAACTATCACTTAGACCCACACCCTCGCTTTAATGCACAGGAAAAATACATTGTATTTACAACCGCTATGGACGGCCATACCGACGTTGCAGTTGCAATTACAAAAGACATTGTTGCGCTTACAGAAAAATAAATTTAAGGGTAAATAAAGGGTGAAAGTAATGTATACTATTAAAACCTCTAAGCACTTTGAGAAACGCATTGACGAAAAAAGCGGCGCTGAATACTACGTACTTAAAACCCACGTAGCAACGCAGCAACAAGGTTTCTACTTTGTAAGCCCCAGTATGGATAAAGATGCTAAATACCTATGGTTTTATTGTTCTTTCCCGCCCGAGCCTTATCTTTCGCTTGGCGTAGTTGACTTTGAAACGGACGAGGTTCGTTATTTCCCCGATTCTGTGTTTAGCGGGCTACCTAGCGTTGAGGAAGAAACAGGTTATATTTTTTACTCTGACAAACGCTATCTTTATAGGCGTTCTCCTTTTGCGGAAGACCGCCCCGAAGTTATTTGCGACCTTGAGGCGGCTTTTGCAAAACACGGGCTTAAAATTCGTTGCCCTTATACCCATATTACCTTTAGCCCCGATAAAACCGAAGCGTTTTTAGATTCCCAAACCGATAAGGGAAGTATTACGGGCGTACTCGACCTTAAAACGGGAGAATATACCATTTGGTCGCGACCTGATTTTTTACGTAATCACGGCCAATTTAACCCCGTTTATAAAGATATTGCGCTAACTGCAGAAGAGTTTCAAAAGGACGAAAACGGAAACTTTAAGTCTATTAGAACCGACGAAAACGGAGTTTTTATGCGCCTTTGGACAACTACAAGAGACGGCAAAGAAAAGGTTTGGCCCCCACTTAATTTAGAAAAGGCTACCCACGAATGGTGGAGCCATGACGGAACGAAAATTTACTATTGCCGCTACCTACACCAAAACGATGGTATTTGCGGAATAGATATTTTCACAGGAGAACACAAACTTTACGCTCCTGTTAGCGCTTGGCACGGATTCTCTTCTAAAGATGACACCCTTTTTGTATTTGACGAAAACGATTGGTTTTATCGCGGTTGTCCTTCTCGCGTTGGCCTTTATAACACCAAAACCCAAAAAAAGGTTTATTATAATAGCCAAAATCCCGCGCTAAACCCACCCGATAAACCAAACAATTATCATTTAGACCCTCATCCAAGATTTAACGCCAATGACAAATATATTGTTTTTACAACCGTTGTTGACCACCATACAGAACTTGCGGTTGCAATTACAGAAGACATTGTAGCGCTAACCGAATAATTGTAAAAATCACACCTTAATTTAAGGTTGAACGGAGATAATTATGCAAAAAGTTAAATTATTACTTGTTGGTATAGGCGGCTATGCAGGAACATATTTAAACCCACTTTTAAACGGCAATTTTCAAAACTGCGAAATTGCGGGTTGTGTTGACCCGTTCCCTCAAGCTTGCCCCAGAATAGGCGAACTAAACGACCTTGGTGTTAAAATTTATTCCGATATGGAAAAGTTTTTTGAAGATGGCAACAAGGCCGATTTATGCGTTATTTCATCGCCAATTCACTTCCATACAACCCAAATTGTAACCGCGCTTAAAAATGGTTGCCAAGTGCTTTGCGAAAAGCCCCTTTGCGGCGATATAAACGATGTTAACCCACTACTTTATGCCGAAAAGGAATATGGTAAATACGTTAGTATTGGTTACCAATGGTCCTATTCCGACGCTATTCAAGGCCTTAAACGCGACATTTTAGACGGCGCTTTTGGTAAGCCCGTTTTTCTTAAAACGATAGTTTTATGGCCAAGAAATAAGGAATACTATACTCGCGGCGCAGGTTGGGCAGGAAAGCTTAGAGCAAAAGACGGTTCTCTTATTTTAGATAGCGTTGCAAACAACGCTACCGCACATTACCTCCACAACATTTTTTATGTTTTGGGTGATACCGTTTCTACCTCTGCTATTCCTACCGATATAAACGCAGAACTTTATAGAGCAAACGAAATTGAAAACTACGACACTTGTAAACTAACCGCTTCTTTCGAAAACGGAGCTAAAATGCTTTATATCGCATCTCACGCAACCGAAACTAATTGCGAACCCGTTTTTGAGTACAAGTTTACAAACGGTACCATTTATTATAACGCTACCGGCGAAACCCCGAACATTATTGGCGTTTTTGCCGATGGCACTAAAAAAGATTACGGAAATCCCTTTGATAACCACCTTAACAAATTCAAACAGGCAGTAGAATCGGTTTTAAACCCCGAACTTAAACCTCTTTGCGGAATTAAGGCCGCTTCGGTTCATACTTCGGTTATTTCTAAAGCCCAAGAGTTTGGAATTAAAGATTTCCCCGCCGATAAGGTTAAAGAAAAGGCCGACGGTTCGGCCTACTATGTTGAAGGCCTTTATGAAGAACTTATGAAGGCTTATAACGAGGCATAAATTTAGTATTTTAGGAAGTAGATTTAATATGGAAAATATTAGAGTAACTATTTGGAACGAAAATATTCACGAAAAGAAGTCAGAAAAGATTGCCGCTATATATCCTACCGGTATTCACGGCGCTATTGCTGAAGGGCTTGAAAAGTTCGGCTATAACCCCAAAACAGTTACACTCGATATGCCCGAATGCGGCCTTACCGACGAAGTTTTAAACCAAACTGACGTACTTATTTGGTGGGGCCATTTAAGACACGACGCCATTCCCGACGAAATTGCCGAAAAGGTTAAGCAAAGAGTTTTAGAAGGTATGGGATTTATTGTTCTTCACGCTTCACGCCTTTCGAAACCCTTTAAACTTTTAATGGGAACTTCTTGCCGTTCTAAATGGCGCGAAAATGATGAGAAAGAGCGTATTTGGGTTGTTGAACCCGCCCATCCTATTGCGCGAAATTTACCCGAATTTATTGAAATCCCCGAGGCCGAAACCTACGGCGAAAGGCTTGATATTCCTACCCCCGACGAACTTGTATTTATTAGTTGGTTTTCGGGCGGCGAAGTTTACAGAAGCGGTTGTTGCTTTAAGCGCGGAATGGGTAAAATTTTCTATTTTAGTCCCGGACACGAAGAATACCCCATTTTCCACCGCGAAGATGTTCGCCAAATAATTGCAAACGCAGTAGATTGGGCTAAACCGTCAAACGGGCCTGTTCCTACCCAGGGCAATTTTGCTCCCCTTGAAAAGCTTTAAGAAAGGGTTTTATACTTGAAACTTTTAAGTTTTATATCCGAAGAGTTAAAACAACTTAGATGGCAGAATTTTATTTTTTTGTTTATTGCGGGTTGCATAAATGCGGTTGGTGTAAACATATTTTTAGCACCGGTTCACCTTTACGATAGCGGCATTTCGGGAACTTCTATTTTGCTTTCGCAAATTACTCCTCTTTCGCTTGCCCTGTTTTTGCTTATTCTTAATATTCCGCTATTTTTGTTCGGCCTTAAAAAACAAGGTTTATCGTTTACAATATACTCTATTTTTGCGGTAGCAATTTATTCGGTTATGTCGTGGCTTATAACCGACATTTTACCGATAGACGTTAGTATGGCCTCTCCCCTTGCAGGAAAAGATTTGCTTCTTTGTGCGCTGTTTGGCGGTATGATTTCGGGTATTGGAAGCGGTCTTACCATTAGGCACGGCGGAGCGATAGATGGCGTAGAAGTTATGGCAGTTATTTTCGCGAAGAAAATAGGAATTACGGTTGGCACATTTGTTATGATATACAACATAATTCTATACGTTATTTGCGGAATAATTATGGCCGACTGGATTTTACCCCTTTATTCGATAGTAACCTATGCGGCAGGTCTTAAAACGGTTGACTTTATTGTTGAAGGTTTCGACAGGTCGAAAGAGGTTATGATTATTACCGAACATCCCGAAGAAATAAGTTCTGCACTTATGAAAACCTTTGAATGCGGAACCACTAAGATAAATGCGGTTGGCGGTTATTCTAACAACGCTAAAACCATTATTTACTTTGTTGTAAACAGGTTTCAAATCGCTAAAATGAGAACCCTTATTCACGCTATTGACCCAAAGGCCTTTGTTACAATTAGCGAAGTAGCCGACGTTTTTAAGTATAACGACTAAAAAAGCCGCCAAAAGGGAGTTGTGGTTAGGGATAAACCGCCTAAAAAAGCAAATTTTTGCGGCCTAATGTGTTAAAAAGACACGGTATGCGTTAGCATTACCGTGTCTTTTCGTCTTTTATTCCACTAAAAATTTATCTTTTTTAGGTGTA
>JAZODO010000167.1:0-15947 GCA_045597065.1 Acutalibacteraceae bacterium
TTCAAAACTTTCAAGGCTTTGTGGTTTTTCACAAAGCCTTTTTCTTTTTGTGCACGCCGTGCCGTCGTGGCGCTTACGGTGCCCGTCCCTTTTGTCGCTTCGCGGCATTTCCCCACGCTGTGGGGAACAACCCCAGTTCTCAAAACGTTAATCACGTTTTCAAAACTTTCAAGGCTTTGTGGTTTTCCACAAGGTCTTTTTCTTTTTGTGCACGCCATAGATTCTTGAAATTTTGCAAGGTCTTTTTTCTTGACTAAAAGTTTATTTAGGGGTAAAATATTAAGGTAAAAAAATATTCCATTTAAGGAGTTTTAAAATATGAGCATTAAAGTAGGAATTTTAGGCTACGGTAATTTAGGCCGCGGAATCGAATGTGCTATAAAACAAAATTCAGATTTAGAGCTTACTGCCGTTTTTACCCGTCGCCCTCCTGAAAACGTAAAAATTCTTCACGAAAATGTCCCCGTTTATCATATTGATAATATTTTAGACCATAAAGACAAAATCGATGTTCTAATTCTTTGTGGCGGCTCGGCTACCGACCTACCCGCCCAAACCCCCGAATATGCAAAATATTTTAACGTTGTAGATAGTTTCGATACCCACGCCAAAATCCCCGAACACTTTAAAAATGTAGACACCAGCGCTAAACTAGGCGGCAAGGTTGCCGTTATTTCTTGCGGTTGGGACCCCGGTATGTTCTCGCTAAACCGCCTATACGCTTCGGCAATACTTCCAAACGGTAACGACTATACCTTTTGGGGTAAAGGGGTTAGCCAAGGCCATTCCGACGCTATTCGCAGAATCGAAGGCGTAATTGACGGAAAACAATATACTATTCCTAAAGAAGAAGCCCTAGCTGCTGTTAGAAGCGGCCAAAACCCTAACCTAACGACCAGAGAAAAACACCTTCGCGAATGTTTCGTTGTAGCGGCCGAAGGCGCCGATAAAGCGAAAATCGAAAACGAAATTAAACTTATGCCTAACTACTTTGCCGACTATGATACAATAGTTCATTTTATTACCCTAGAAGAACTAAAACGCAACCATAGCGGTATTCCTCACGGCGGTTTCGTAATTCGTTCGGGCAAAACGGGTTGGGAAGAAGAAAATACCCATATTGTTGAATATAGCCTTAAACTAGATTCTAACCCCGAATTTACCGCAAGCGTTATCGTGGCTTACGCCCGCGCCGCTTATAAAATGTATAAAGAGGGAAGTGTTGGATGTAAAACCGTGTTCGACATTCCCCCTGTATACCTTTCTTCAAAATCTCCCGAAACCTTAATAGCCGAAATGTTATAATGTAGGGCGCGACGTCCTCGACGCGCCGTAAAATAAAAGCATCGTAAAATAAAAGCACCGTAAAACGGTGCTTTTATTTTTTGCCTTTGTAGGGTGGGGAAGAATCCCACCGCTTTTTAAACCCCTAAAAAGTTGTAAATCTCGGCCAAACATGTGTCGCGGTCGGTCATAAAAGAACATCCGTGGTCGGCGTTTTCTACCCAAACCGCCTTCTTTTCGCTTTTGGTCGCGTTATAAATTTCTTCCCCCATATAAAATGGAACAAATTCGTCGCTTTTTCCGTGTAAAAACAATATAGGAACAGGGCTATTTTTAACCGCCGTTACGGCGCTATATTCTTCAAAATCGAACCCGGCTACAATTTTTGTTAATATTCTGGTTGTATAATAAATTGGAAATAGCGGAAGTTTCATATCTTCCTTTATAACCTTTTTAATAATTTCGGCAGGGCTTGTAAAACCGCAATCGGCAATAATACCTTTTAGGTTTTCGGGTAGTTCTAGCCCGGTTGCCATTAAAAGGGTAGAAGCCCCCATAGAAACTCCGTTTGCATAAATTGTTCCGCCCTCTACAATTTTATTTATGTGTTCCATCCAACATTTAGCGTCGAACCGCTCTTTTATTCCGTAGGTAATAAATTTGCCGCCGCTTTTTCCGTGAGCCCGTTGGTCGGGAACTAAAAGATTAAACCCCTTATCGAAATAATACTTAAAGGCGCAAGAAAAATCGTGCATCGCCCCCGACCTATATCCGTGCATTAAAAGTACCGTTGTTTTAGAACCGTTATTTTCGTAAAAACGTCCGTAGAGTTTCGTGCTATCGAACGATATTATTTCTTCTTCCCTAAACGGAATGGTTTCTATCCATTTTTGGCCGTTTAAAATATCGTTTTTAAACATAATGTCAAAACGGCTGTTGCTAATGCTTCGGCCGGGTAGGCTTAGCGGTTTTTCTTTTCGCACAACCGCCAAATTCATCCCGAAAACCGAAATTGCCCCTAAAATAATAAGCCCTAATAAAAGGCTTAAAATCAAAATTATCATAAAAATCGCCCTTTTAAATTATTTTAAAAATAGTTTTCCCAAAAAAGAGCTAATAATAGATTAAAAAAATAAATATTATATCTTTTGTTTGCATATATTTTATTAAATTAAAGGTAAAACGAAAGGTTGATAATATGAAGGGTTTTTATCCCGAAGGATGGCAGTCCTCGCTCGACACTAAAAAAGGAGGCTATACTTTAGCCGAACTCCGCGAAGCGCAAATAACGGGCGAAATTTTAGAAGCGGTAGCCTATATGTGCGATAGCGACCATAATCTATTAGTAAATTTAGGCTCAATCAACGGCGTTATTCCAAGACTTGAAGGCGCAATAGGAATAGAAGAGGGCACAACCCGCGATATTGCCCTTATTTCGCGCGTAGGAAAGTCGGTATGTTTTACGGTAGAAGAAATTTTCGAAACCGAAAATAAAACCCCTTACGCTCTGCTGTCGCGACGTAACGCCCAAAAAAAGTGCCGACGCGAATTTATAAATAATCTATCTCCCGGCGATATTATAGATGCAAAGGTTACCCACCTTGAAAACTTTGGCGCCTTTTGCGATATTGGTTGCGGAAATATTGCCCTTTTGCCTATTGATTCGGCCTCGGTGTCCCGCATATCTCACCCGTCCGACCGCTTTTCAAACGGAGATAATATTCGCGCCGTTATAAAATCGGTAGACTTATCGGGCAGAATAACCCTATCTCATAAAGAACTGCTTGGAACTTGGGCCGAAAACGCTTCTCGCATAAGCCAAGGCCAAACCGTTTCGGGTATTGTTAGAAGTATAGAAAGTTACGGAATTTTTGTAGAACTTGCCCCAAATCTAGCCGGCCTTGCCGAACCTAAAGAGGGGGTACGGGTAGGGCAAAGCGCAGGGGTCTACATAAAAAGCATAATCCCCGAAAAAATGAAGGTGAAGCTAATTATTATCGATAGTTTCGATTCTCCCGAAATCCCACCTTACGAATATTTTTATACGGGCGATAAAATAGAAAGGTTTGTTTATTCTCCGCCTAACTGCGATAAAATTATTGAAACAATTTTTTAATATCAGATTGAAAAAAACTCCAATAAGCGGTATAATAATTAAAGAAATTATTATTACCCTTTATTGGAGTGAATTTTTTAATATGGCAACAGATAGAAAATGTAACGAAACCGCTTGTAGCGGAAATTGTGAATCTTGCTCTAAGGCGGCCTCTTCTAAACCCCAAAAGGCGGCTTTAAATAAAAGCAGTTCGGTTAAAAAGGTTATAGGCGTAGTTTCGGGTAAGGGCGGCGTTGGTAAATCGCTTGTTACCTCTATGCTTTCGGTTTTAATGGCCAGAAAAGGCTATAAAACCGCTATTTTAGACGCCGATATTACCGGCCCTTCTATTCCTAAAATGTTTGGTATTCATACCCGCGCCGAAGCCGACCAAAACGGAATTATTCCGGCTAAAACCCAAACCGGAATTAAGGTTATGTCGGTAAACCTACTTCTCGAAAGCGAAGAAGCCCCCGTTGTTTGGCGCGGTCCCGTTATCGCAGGCGCAGTAACCCAATTTTGGACCGATGTTAACTGGGGCGAAATCGACTATATGTTTGTAGATATGCCTCCCGGAACAGGCGACGTACCCCTAACCGTTTTCCAATCGCTCCCGGTAGACGGAATCGTAATCGTAACCTCTCCCCAAGACCTGGTTTCTATGATAGTTAAAAAAGCCTTCAATATGGCCGAGGCTATGGACGTACCCGTACTCGGTATAGTAGAAAATATGTCCTACGTTTGTTGTCCCGACTGCGGCGCCGAATTTAGAATTTTTGGCGAAGGTAAAACCGAAACCGTTGCCGACGAACTTGGCGTAAACCTTTTGGCTAGGGTTCCTATCGACGTTCGTTTGGCCGAACTTGCCGATATGGGTAGGTTTGAATACTTTAACGCCGAATACTTAAACTCTGCGGCCGATACGGTAGAAGAAATTTTTAAGGGAAAGTAATATGAAAAAACTAATTTATACCTTAAAGCGTATTTTAAAAATGGACTATAAGGCCCTTTTTAAAACCGTAAAAGCGGTTCACAAAAAAACCGGTATTGGTAGGGTAAAACTCTTTATCGATATTGTAAAATGCGGCCTTAAATATGGCGCAGGCTATCGCGATTATGAACTTTGCGAGTGGTATAACCTAAACGAAAAGCAAAGGGCAACCTACGTTACCCGCGGCATAAATAACCGCATAGTATCGCTTTTAAATAATAAAGATTATTACCATATTTTAGATAATAAAATAGAATTTAATAATACCTTCAAAAAATATTTAGGCCGTAAATGGCTCGATATGTCTACCGCTACTATTAGTTCCTTTACCGAGTTTTTAAACGGACTTTCGGTTATAATTTCTAAACCCGCCGCCGAAGCTTGCGGAAAAGGGGTAGAAAAAATTACCGTTTCTGATTACGAAAGCCCCGAGGCGCTTTTTAGTTATCTTAAAAGTATAAATTCGGGCCTTTGCGAAGAATGTATAGTTCAGCATAAAGATATTTCGGCTTTATACCCGCTTTCGGTTAATACCTACCGTATTGTAACCGTTTTAACCGAAGGTCTGCCCCATATAGTTTATGCCTTTATTCGTATAGGAAACGGCGGCCGCTTTGTAGATAATATAAACGCTGGCGGAATGGCCGCTCCCGTTAATATCGAAAATGGGGTTATCGAGTTCCCCGCATTCGATAAAGATAGTATCTATTACGAAACCCACCCTTATACTAATTGCCCAATAAAGGGTTGGCAGCTACCGTTTTGGGCCGAATCGGTTGATTTGGTGTTAAGCGCTGCAACCGTTATTCCCGAGGTTGGCTATGTCGGTTGGGACGTTGCGGTTACCGAAAACGGCCCCTTACTTATCGAGGGTAATCCCTTCCCGGGGCACGACATTCTTCAAATGCCGCCCCACGTACCTGAAAAAATCGGAATGTTACCCCGGTTTAAAAAATACATTAAAAACCTATAAAAAAAGCTCTCCTGTTGGAGAGCTTTTTTTATTTATCTTTTTCAAGTAAAAGTTTTGCGCTAAGAATAGTTGTAAATATTGCTATGGCAACGCTTGTTATAACAGGAACAAGGTTTAAATGAACCAAGGTTGTTCTAAATAGCGAAACAACAATGCGAGGAATAGAAGCTATCGATGCTATATAACCGCAAAGAAGGGTAACGCTATAAAAAATTCTAACTAACTTTATCGTGAAACCACATTCTATTTTAGAATAAAAAAGAAAAACTATAAGCGATAAACACATTAAAAGTGTTTCTATTACGGTATCAGAAATTAGGGAAAGAGCCGAAAAATCTGTAAATACAAGTATAAGTCTAAAAATCCAAAACACAACCAAAACCAGGCTTAAAACACCTGGGTAATTTACATTAATGAATTTACAAACCCCAATATAAATTAAACTGCCTGCGGCGGCAACAGCAATAATTCCGTATGGAATAGAGCCTAAAAGGCCACTTCCAATAGGTAAATTGCTAAAAAAAGTTTCATATATAATGGCAAGTGCAACAAGAATTAAAGAAATCGGAAAAACTATGCCGCCAAGATGAATGTCGCGGTCTTTAAGAGAACGAAGAGAAAATGAAGAACAAAAAACGGTTAAGGCCCCAAGGCATAAAAGACCAATAATAAAAAGGGTAAAAACAGTATACTGCGGCATAAAAAAACCACTATTTGGGTCTAGCGTAAATAAAAGCATAATTGTTCGAAGGGCAATACCCGAAAGGGTAGCAAGGCCAAAAATAATAAAATTAAGTTTAGCGGACATTTAAAAGCCTCCAAAAGGAATTAAAAGTTATAACATATCATATATTTTAGTATCTTTAAAGGTAAAAGTCAATAAAAAAGGAAGAGTATTATATGAAAAGCGTATATCTAACAATTATGATGTTAACGGCGGTATTTATGCTATTATTACCCCTTACTGCGGGAGGGGAAGTAGCGCCCGTCGAAACCCTACCCGTAATGGGTGAGGTAGTAGAAAGCGAAACAAAAGAGCCTACCGTTAAGGTCTTAATTTCTAAAAGCGGTAAGGTAGAAACCTTTTTGCTGGCCGACTATCTGTTCGGGGTTGTTGCGGCCGAAATGCCCGCCCTTTACGAAGAAGAAGCCTTAAAGGCCCAAGCGGTTGCCGCCTATACTTATTTTTTAGGTAAAAAAGAATCTAACCTACAAAAAGATTACGATATAACCGACGATTATACCGTAGACCAAGCCTTTATAACCAAAGAAGCGGCTAACGAAAAATGGGGAAGTTCTGCCGTTACATACAAAGCGAAAATTAGCGCGGCGGTAAACGACGTTTTTTTAAAAAAGGTTACCTATAACGGGAAACCGGCCACAACGGTTTACCACGCAATTTCTTTCGGAAAAACCGAAAACGCGGCCGATGTTTGGGGCGGAGAATACCCCTATTTAGTTTCGGTAGATTCAAGTTTCGATAAACTTGACGAAAACTATATTTCTACTAAAACCTTTTCGGCAACCGAAATAAACGCCTTGCTTTCCGAAGTTGTAACCGTTACCGATACAACTAAAAACTGTTTTACAAATATAACAAGAACCAAAGCAGGTAGCGTTAAAAGCTTAACCGTTAACGGGGTTTTAATTAGCGGTAACGACCTTAGAGCCGCCCTAAACCTTCGTTCCCCCGACTTCGATATTTCTTTTGAAAACGGGGAATACACTTTTACGGTAAGGGGTTACGGCCACTCTATCGGTATGAGCCAAAACGGCGCAAACTATTTAGCGAAACAGGGAAAAACTTGGGAAGAAATATTGCTCCATTATTATTCCGGTTGTAAAATAGAATAAAAAGGCTATGAGCGTTCGCTCATAGCCTTTTAGTTTTAAACATTAAATTCTTCGGCAAACTTCTTAAAAGTTTCGCTATAAATTGCGTCGGCAATATTTAAAAGGTCAACCTCGGTTTCTTCGCCATTTTCCATACATTTAAGTTTGGCTTTACCGCTTTCTAGTTCGCTATCGCCTAAAACAAGGGTAAACTTCGCGCCAATTTTGTTAGCGTATCTCATTTGGGCTTTAAGGCCGCGGCCAACAATATCGGTAAGAGCTTCAAAACCTTCTTCTCGAAGTGTGTTACAAAGAACGCTAGCCTTAAGGGTTGCGGCTTCGCCCATAGGAGCAATATATATATCGCATACTCTTGGGGAAGGTAGTTCTACCTGTTGGCTTTCGAGAACCATAAGCAGGCGTTCAATTCCCATAGCAAAACCAAGTGCAGGTTGCGGTTGTCCGCCCATTTGTTCAAGTAGTCCGTCGTATCTGCCGCCGCCGCAAACGGTTGCTTGCGCGCCGATATCGCCCGAAATAAACTCGAAAACAGTTCTGGTATAGTAGTCTAGTCCGCGAACAATTCGGGGGTTTACTTTATAGGAAATTCCCATACTGTCAAGATGTGCCTTAACTCCGCTAAAATGCTTTTCACACTCTTCGCAAAGGTAGTCTATAACAACGGGAGCACTCTTAGCAATTCCGGAACATACAGGCGATTTGCAATCGAGTATTCTCATAGGGTTTCTGTCGAGTCGTTCGTTACAAGTGCCGCAAAGTTCGGCCTTGTTGCCTTCGAAATAGGCTTTAAGCGCCTTATGGTATTCTGCTCGGCATGTAGGGCAACCGATAGAGTTAATTTCTAGCGAAATTTTATTTATTCCAACATCTTTTAAAAGTTGGTTCGCAAGCGCTATAACTTCGGCATCGGCCGCGGGAGAGGCGGCGCCAACACATTCGGCGCCAAATTGGTGGAACTCGCGAAGTCGGCCTGCTTGGGGTTTTTCGTAACGGTAACAACCGCCACAATAACAAACCTTAACGGGAAGTGCCGCTGCGGTTAGCGAATGTTCAATAACGCTTCTGATAACGCCGGCGGTGAATTCGGGGCGAAGGGTAATAGAACGGTCGCCCTTATCGGTAAAGGTATACATCTCTTTTTGAACAACGTCGGTAGTATCGCCGACGTTTTTAACGAAAACTTCGGTGTGTTCAAAAACGGGGGTACGAACCTCTCTAAAACCGTAAAGAGCGGCGGTATCAATTAACTTTTGTTCAACAAACTGCCATTTATAGCTCTCTTCGGGAAGCACATCGTTGGTGCCGCGAGGAGCTTTATTTATTTCTGCCATAAAAATCTCCGTAAAATAGATTATTTTTCGTTTCTTATATATTCGCGCCAATCAAGGTCGCCGCGTTCGAGTCCGCGAATTAACATTTCGGCCGTTGCAATATTGGTAGCAACCGGGATTTGGTGTACGTCGCAAAGGCGAAGAAGTGAATGTTCATCGGGTTCGCCGGGCTTTGCGGTAAGCGGGTCGCGGAAAAGAAGAAGCATATCTATTTCGTCGCAACCAATTCTGGCGGCAATTTGTTGAGAACCGCCGTGTGCGCCGCCTAAAAAGGAAACAATATTAAGGCCGGTAGCTTCCGAAACCATTTTACCGGTAGCACCTGTAGCGAGAATGGTGTGGCGGCTTAAAATGCCGCAATATGCAATACAAAATTGAACCATAAGTTCTTTTTTGGCGTCGTGTGCAATAAGTGCAATGTTCATAGATATACTCCTTTCGCATCTTTTGGGGAAATGCTTTAAAATTTATATTTTTTTAAGTTTTGGCAAAGGAACTGCTTTGTCGTAAATCCGTTTTACAATTCGGTCGAAGGCCTTCGAAGAACCGCCTCTTTTAGGAAATTTGCCGTTTAAAAAGGCTAGCGAAAGTTTTTCGCAAAGGGGAACAATTCCAATAAGCATAAGGCCCGATTGGTCGATAATTTCGTCGATATTCTTAAAAACGGGGTTTTTAATAAAATATGGTTCAAACTTATTTATTAAAAGTTTTCCGTTTCGGCCAATTTGGTTTAAAAGCTTTCCTATAACTGCGGCATCTCTAACCGAAACCGGGTTCGGGTTAGAAACACAAATAAATTCGGTAGAGGTTGGGAAAGCGGCATAAAGCGCCTTATCTGAACCGGCAGGTAGGTCGGCAATAATGGTATCGTATTCTAAATTTAAAAGGTTTTCTAAAAAGGCCTTTAAGGCTTCGGTGGTAATAAGTCCTTTTTCCGAAGGCGCGGCTAAAAGCGATAGGCCTAAATGCTTTGGCGAATTTAAAACGCAACTGGAAAGGTCGCGCCCTAAAACTGCGTCGGAAAGGTCGAATAAAAGGTTTTCACTAAGCCCTAAAAGCATATCTAAACAACGCATACCTTCGTCTAAATCGATTAAAAGAACCTTTTTTCCTTGTTTTAATAAGGCGAGAGCAAGCCCTATGCTACAAGTTGATTTACCTGCGCCGCCTTTACCGCTTGTTACTGCGATAATTTTCGACATATACTCCCACCTTTCTGCGCTTTTTTCATAGGTACAATTTACCACAAACGATACAATTTGTCAAATATTTATCAAACTTTTTAGCTAATTACCGTGTTGGGTTTTGTTTGGTCAATAGTAGTATTGTCCGAGAAGAAATATGCGTCTAACATAGAACGCGCAACCGACGAACATGTTCTCGAAGAAGAACCGTGTTCAAGCACAATAGCAACTGCAACTTCGGGGTTATCAAAGGGCGCAAAACAAATAAATACCGAATGGTCGGCCCCTTTTGCAACCTGAGAGGTTCCCGTTTTACCGCCAACCTTAATACTATAGTTATTAAAGGTTGCGCTTCCCGTACCGTCTTCGGTAACCGAAAGCATACCTGCCTTAACGGCCTGAATTACGGATTCGGTAATAACGAACTCTTCTAAAACTTCGGGCTCAATTATCTTATAAGTTTCGCTCATATTGTATGAAACAACTCGGTTTATAAGGCTAGCCTTATAGCGAGTACCTTCGTTTGCCATAGTAGAAACATAAACGGCAAGTTGTAATGGGGTAAAGGCGTTCATTTGTCCTATAGCCGCTTGAAGTGTGCTACCGCCAATACCTTGAGAAGAATTTTGAACTAAAAGTCCCGAAGAATCGTTAACATCCACTCCGGTTTTAACACCAAGTCCAAAGCGTTTATAGTAGGTATTAATATTTTCAAGTCCTAATCTATAACCCATTTCAAAGAAGAAATAGTTACACGATTTAGAAAGTGCTTGGTTTAATCCCATAGTTCCGTGGTAGTGCATACAACGAGGCTGATAGTCTTTATATTTTGTATATTTTTGGGCGCAAAAAACGGTTTCTCCGGGTTTTAACTTATCGTTTTCAAGCGCCGCTACTGCAACGGCGGGTTTTACGGTAGAGCCCGGGGGATAAATACCCTGGAATGCGCGGTCGTTAAGGGGTGTGTTAGGGTCGTTTAAAAGTTTATTAAAATCTTTAGAATAGGTAGCAAGGTTATACGAAGGGTAGTTAGCGCTGGCAATAACTGCGCCGGTGCTAACGTTCATCATAACCGCAGCGCCGCCCGTAACCGAGCCACCGTTTGCTTTTAGTGTTTCAACCGCGTTTTTAAGCGCGTTTTGGGTAGATGTTTGAATACTTTTATCAAGGTTTAAAACAATAGTTTTACCCGCTACCGGTTGTTTTGTAATTTCGCTGGAAAGAATATTTCCCTTAGCGTCTATTTTATAGGTTATTTCGCCGTCGGTTCCGTGTAGGTCTTCTTCGGCAAGCGCTTCTATACCGCTTTTACCAACCTTATCGTTATAAGAATAACCCTTATTTTTATAGTTGTCCCACTCTTCGGCATAAATAGGTCCAACCGAGCCAATAAGGTGGGGAGCAAGGGTTCCGTCTACATATTCGCGGAAGGGAACAACGTTTATTGTAACCCCTTCTAAAATTATGCCCGATTCTAATATAATTTGCATAATTTCGCTAGAAACGTCTTCGCTAAAAGTAAAGGGGTTAGAAACCGAAAAGTTATAAATTTCGAGCGAATATCGAACCCCCATAATAATACGCTTTTCTTCGCTTGTATAGCCGCTAAGTTTATAGCGGTCTACCATTTCGTCAATACAGTTTTGAACGGTAGCGTAGTGGGCAAGCCCAAGTTTCGATTTAAGGGTAGAAACTGCGGCCGTATCTTCGGTAAAGTTATAGGGAGCGGTTTTCTCTAGGGGCAGAGAATCGGTCCAAGAAGTTTCTTTTTTTGAAAGCATATTACAAAGGCGTAAAATAACTTCGTTAGCGCTTTCCATATCGAAATAAGCCTTATTAAATACAATATTATAGCCTTCGCGGTTAACGGCTATTTCTCGGCCGTTACAATCTAGTATTTCGCCGCGTTGGGCCTTAATAACGGCTTTTCGGTAAGAAATACCCTGCGCTTGCGCAATGTATTGTTCGGCGTTAGCTATTTGTAGCGAAAAAATTTGTCCGGAATATAAAATCATCACTACAGCCATTATTGCCGAAATAACCGAAAGCCTTTTTCTTGGTTTCTTCTTAAAAGGCAAGGTTTATCTCCTTAATAATTACTAAGTTTTTTGTTTAAAAGGTAAAAAGGTAAAATCCAAACCGCAGTATATACTGCCGAAGGAATTAAATAAAGGGTAAAGTAGTCGTAGTTTACTAAAACTCCGCTAAATGTAAAAAAGATAATATATTTTAGCGTAAAATATAAAAACGACATACCGGCCGAAAGACAAAGGGCCGACCTAAAGTTGCGGTTAAAAAATCTTGCCGAAAGCAGATTACAAACTACGCAACAAATAATCATAAAAAGGGTATTATAAATAGAAGATTCAGACGAAACGCTGTCCATAAAAATACCGATTATTGTACCTGTGGCAAGAGCAACGTTTTCGGAATAGAAAATCGAAATCGAAATTGCTAAAGGTAAAAGAATTAAAGGAATTGCGCGCCCAATATTTAAAAAACCCGTTGTGCTATATCTAATAAAAAATGCAAAGCATAATAGCAAAACGTTTATAAGGGCGGCAACAAAACGTTTTCGTGTAATATTCATTACTCATCACCCGAAATAAGTTCGTTTCCTTGACCCTTAAAATCGGTAATAATCATAACGTTTTTAAGGCTTTCAAAGTCTACGGCAGGCGTAATGGTAGCGTAAAGCGAAGAAGAAATAGGGTCGCTCGCTATGTTGCTAACCGTTCCTATAATTATTTTGTCGGGGAAAACGCCGCTACCCGAAGTAACAATGATATCGCCAACCGCTACCGAGCAGGTTCTGGGTAGGTTATAAAAACGGGTTTGGTTTTGCATAGCGAGTTCGGTAGTGCCCGATAAAGCACCCGCATCGTTTGTGCGCGAATCGTAAGCCCCGCAAACAAGCGAAGGGCTAAGAACGGTAGAAACCTTAGAGGTTGTAAGTCCTACTTCGGTAATAAAACCAACAAGACCTGCATCGGTTATAACCGGGTCGTAAAGCGAAACACCGTTAATAGAACCCGAATCAAGAGTAAATCCGCCGAAAATATCGTCGGGGTCAACTGCGGTTACCATAGAAGGGCAAAACTTAAAATCGGGGTTTTGCTCTTTAATTTCTAGGTATTTTTTATACTCTTCGTTTTGGTTTAAAATTTCATAGTAGTCAACAAGTTGGCCTTTAAGTTCGCTAATTTCGGCTTCCAGTTCTTCCTTTTGGGCGCTAAGTTCCGCGGCCGATTTAAAATTGTTTGCGAAATCTATAAAGGTTCCGGCAATAGAATTGTTAAGTTTTTGAAAGGGCGCGGTAATAGTGCCTATAATACCTGCTTGAGGGGCCATAAAACCGCCAAACAGCCCTACGGTTATTGCGAGAGCCAAAACTATTGCTATAATGGCAACAGTCTTTTTAAACTGTCGGCTTCGTAAAAAGAAACGCAACTAATTCACCTTCTGTAAAAAAATTATCTGTAATTTTTGCCTCTGCGGAACACATAATTGTCAAAACGGTGTCCGGGTTCAAGGCGCTTTGCAGTACCAACAACAACGCAGTCAATAGGGTTGTCAGCAATAGTAACGGGCATATTGGTTTCTTTGGCAATAAGTTCTGCGAGCCCTCTAAGTAAAGAACAACCGCCGGTAAGGGTTATTCCGCTTTCAATAATATCTGCGGCAAGTTCGGGTGGAGTTTTTTCAAGTGTTGTTCTAATTGTTTCAACAATAACCGAAACAGTATCGCTCATAGCTTCTCTAACTTCGGCCGAAGAAATAGTTATGTTTTTGGGAAGTCCGTCTAAAAGGTTACGGCCCTTAATTTCAACCGTTTTTTCGCCTTCATAGGGTAGTGCCGAACCAATTTCAACCTTAACCTGTTCTGCGGTACGTTCGCCAATAAGTAGGTTATATTTTCTTCTAATGTATGCAATAATGGCTTCGTCGAGGTCGTCTCCCGCAGTTCTAACCGATTGGGCGGTAACAATATCGCCAAGCGATATAACAGCAACTTCGGTAGTGCCGCCGCCGATATCGGCTATCATACAACCCTTAGCGTCCCAAACGGGAAGCCCTGCGCCAACCGCAGCAGCCATAGGTTCTTCTATAATATCAATGTCGGAAGCGCCGGCCTGTTTTAAAACGCCGTGAACCGCGCGGCTTTCAACTTCGGTAACGCCGGCAGGAACACAAATTACAACCCTAACCTTAGAAAGAAGCGAACCTTTAAGGGTTTCTTTAATAAAACGTTTAAGCATAGCGGCGGTAACGTCGTAGTCGGCAATAACGCCGTGTTTTAAGGGGCGAACCGCAACAATAGAGCCTGGGGTGCGGCCAATCATTTTCTTAGCTTCGGTACCAACCGCTCTAACGGCGTCGTTTCTAACGTCGTAGGCAACTACCGAAGGTTCTCTTAAAATAATGCCCTTTCCTTTTTGGTAAACAAGGGTGTTAGCGGTACCTAAATCGATACCAATATCTCTTGTAAATAACATAACTTGTGTCCTCTCTAAATATAGTCAATGGGAAGTGTTGCAGTAGCGTTTAGTTTAGGCCCTGCCGTGTTCCCGTTTTTGTATTCAAAGTAGCCTTGAACTCCAACCATAGCGGCGTTATCGCCGCAATATTTAAGTTCGGGCCTGAAAAACTTAATATTTCTCGCTTTACATTCTTCATAAAAGCGAGTTCGAAGTTCGCTGTTGGCCGAAACGCCCCCCGCGAGTACAAGGGTTTTTCTGCCTGTTTTTTCCAGCGCTTTAAAGGTGTTGTCAATAAGCATATCGCAAACCCTTTTTCTAACCGTTGCCGCTAAAACGGGAATATCGATTTCTTCGCCCTTTTGCGAAGCGTTGTGAATTGTGTTAATAACGGCCGTTTTAAGCCCCGAAAAAGAAAAGTCGAATTCGCTGCCTTCTACCTTAGGTTTGGGAAGCGGATACTTATTAAAATCGGCCTCGGTTGCAATTTTGTCTAAATTTACGCCGCCCGGGTAGGAAAGCCCCATAGCCCTTGCCGATTTGTCGAAACATTCTCCTGCCGCGTCGTCGCGAGTGCCGCCAATAACCTCAAATTTAGTATAGTCTAAAACGTCGGTTATAACCGAATTTCCGCCCGATACGGTAAGGCATAAAAATGGCGGTTTTAGTTCTTCGCGGTCTATATAGTTTGCCGCAATATGCGAACGCAAATGGTGTACGGGTATAAGGGGAACCCCTAAACTCATAGCAAGCCCTTTGGCATAGTTTACCCCAACAAGCAGTGCGCCTATAAGGCCGGGGGCAAATGTTACGGCAACCGCGTCTATATCGGAGTAGGTTTTACCTGCTTCTGAAAGAGCCTTTTCTACAACGGCCGATATGTTTTCACAATGCCTTCTCGAAGCAATTTCGGGAACAACTCCGCCATATTTTTTATGTTCTTCAATTTGTGTGTTAATAACCGAGGAAAGAATTTTTCTACCTTCGGTTACGGCCGCTGCGGTTTCGTCGCAACTTGATTCAATAGCCAAAATTAACATAGTTTAAAAACCTTCTGTTGTCATAATAAGGCCATCCTCGGTAGGGTGGCTGTAAAAGTTTTTTCTGAGTCCTGCCGCCTTAAAGCCTTGTTTTTCGTAAAGGGCAATAG
The DNA here is from genome assembly GCA_045597065.1 of Acutalibacteraceae bacterium. GTDB lineage: Bacteria > Bacillota > Clostridia > Oscillospirales > Acutalibacteraceae > SFWF01. Next base: position 15,341 of record JAZODO010000167.1, read on the forward strand.
CGGCAGCATTTGACTTTCTAACCTCTAACGAAATAAAACGAAGTCCCTTTTCTTTTGCTACCTCTTTAAGGCGGCTAATTAGTGCCGAACCAACGCCCCTTTTACGGGCCTTTTTGGTAACCGCAACGTTTGTAATATAGCCTTCGTCTAAAACTATTTGAAGCCCAACGTAACCTAAAATTTCGCCCTCTTCTTCAAAAAGCAAAAATAAGGTAGAGTTGTTATACGAATCTAAAATAGCCCTTTCGCTCCAAGGCGTTATAAAACATTCCTCTTCTAAAAGAGCAATAGCCTTTTGGTCGCCGAAAATAAATTCGCGTATCATAAAATACCGTCCTCGCAAAGCTCATCTATTGCGGTAAAGATTTCGTCGCGACAAGCCTTGTAGTCTTCATAATTTCCGCCAAACGGGTCTGGAATACCCAGAATATGAATTTTAAGTTTATCTACCCCAAGTGATTCAAGCAAATCGGCGTGTGAGGCCGACATACAAGCAATAATATCGGCATTTTCAATATCGGGGTATAAAAGTTGTTTAGAAATATGGCCTGTAATATCTATGCCCGCCTCTAACATAGCGTTTACGCTGTGTGTAGCGGCAGGACTG
>JAZODO010000168.1:0-3464 GCA_045597065.1 Acutalibacteraceae bacterium
ATTGAAAACGTTCCCGATATATCCGACGTTCACGGTATTCTTCGCGCCCTTTCGGCACTAGGCGCAAAGGTTACCCCTCTTTCAAGAACTGCCTTTGAAATCGACCCTACCGGCGTAAATTCCTATATAGTAAACAAAGAAATGGCCCAGGGTATGAGAGCTTCCAGTTATTTTTTAGGCGCTCTTCTTGGCCGTATGAGAAGGGCAAAGGTTGCGCCTCCCGGTGGTTGCGCTATCGGTCTTCGCCCTATTGACCAACATATTAAAGGCTTCGAAGCTTTAGGAGCTAAGGTTACTATTGAATCGGGTATGGTTGTAGCCCGCGCCGAAAGGCTTGGCGGCGGTTCGGTTTATCTCGATATGGTGTCGGTTGGCGCTACGGTTAATATAATGATAGCTGCCGCTCGCGCTCGCGGAATGACAGTTATCGAGAATGCCGCTCGCGAACCCCATATAGTAGACCTTGCTAACTTCTTAAACTCTATGGGTGCCGATATTATGGGCGCCGGTACTAACGTTATTAAAATTCGCGGTGTTGAACATTTAAGGGGAACCGAATATAGCATCATTCCCGACCAAATCGAAGCGGGAACCTATATGGTAGCCGCTGCCGCAACCAAGGGCGATGTTGTTATCAATAACGTAATCCCTAAGCACCTAGAATCTATTACCGCGAAACTTCGCGAAGCGGGTGCTACGGTAGAAGAGGGCGACGAATTTGTTCGCGTTACTATGGGCAAGCGCCCTGTTAAATGTAAGGTTAAAACAATGCCTCATCCGGGCTTCCCAACCGATATGCAACCCCAGTTTGCAACCCTTCTCGCTCTAGCCGAAGGTACAAGCGTTGTTACCGAAAGCGTTTGGGAAAGCCGTTTCCGTTATGTCGACCAGTTAACCTTTATGGGCGCCAGTATTCAGGTCGACGGTAAATCGGCCATTATAACCGGCGTTGAAAAATTAAAAGCCGCCCCCGTTAAGGCCGACGACCTTCGCGCAGGCGCCGCTATGATTATTGCAGGCCTTGTGGCCGAAGGCGAAACCGAAATAACCGATATCGAATATATCGACCGCGGTTATGAACAGGTTGTTGAAAAACTAACTGCCGTTGGAGCCGATATTAAACGAGTTTGCGACCCGGAGGTAGATTATTCATTAAAAGCAAATTAAAAAAAACAGGGGAGAGGTTTCGGAGCATTCATTTAGGGAGAAAATGATTTATCCCTAAATGAATACTCCGCATCTCCCCATTTTTTATATATAATTTAGGAGGTGTGTTTCGTGGCTAAGTTTTTCCCTCTCTTTTCGGGGAGCAAGGGTAACTCTACCTATATAGGTGGAGCAAACGGTGGCGTTCTTGTCGATGCGGGCGTTGCCTTTAAACGAATTCAAACCGCCCTCGAATCTGCGAACATACCACTAGATAGTATAAAAGCGGTCTTAATAACCCACGAACATATCGACCACGTAAAAGGCTTAAAGGTTTTAGTTAAAAAACTAAACATACCGGTTGTAGCCTCTAAGCAAACGATAACCGCCCTTATAAACAGCAAAACTTTAACCGACCAAACCAACCTTGTTTACATAGATGAAACAAAATCTTTTACTGTCGAAGATATAACCGTTACTCGTTTTGCAACAAGCCACGACTGTAAAGGTTCAAGCGGCTTTAATGTAACTGTTTCAAATATAAAAACCGCCGTTTGTACCGATTTAGGGGTTGTAACCCCCGAAGTTATCTCGGCTCTTAAAGGGCTCGATATTGTTATGCTAGAATCTAACTACGACCCTACTATGTTAAGGCTTGGGCCCTACCCGCCCGAACTTAAACTTAGAATTTCTTCGGCCGAAGGCCACCTTTCTAATGCCGTTTGCGCCCAAACGGTAGCCGAACTTTATAAAGAGGGAACAAGACGTTTCGTTTTAGGCCACCTTTCCGAAAATAATAATACCCCCGAAAAAGCGGCTTCGGCCGTAAGGGCGGCTCTTATTGACCTTGGCGCAATCGAAAATTCCGACTATATATTATATGTAGCCCCAAAAGAGGGAAGTAGAGTGATTCCGCTATGATAAAAATCAAAATTATCGCCCTTTCAAAATTAAAGGAAAAATATTTAACAGAGGCTCAATCTGAATATTTAAAACGCCTTTCGGCCTTTGCCTTAGTAGAGGTTATCGAAATTGAACCCGTAAGGTTGCCCGAAAACCCTTCGTCCTCCGAAATTTCTAAAGCCTTATCTATAGAAGCCGAAGCCATAAAGAAAAAACTCCCCGCTATGTCTACCGTAATCGCTATGTGTATCGAGGGTAAAAAGTTTTCAAGCGAAGCCTTTGCGGCCGCTATTCAAAAGAAAATAAACGGCGGCGAGGGAACCTTTGTATATATAATAGGAAGTTCCTATGGTTTAGCCGAAGAAATAAAGGCTATGGCAAACATAAAACTTTCCTTTTCCGATATGACCTTTCCGCATCAGCTTTTTAGAATAATGTTGCTCGAACAGGTTTATCGCGCCTTTAAAATAAACGAAGGTTCAAAGTACCATAAATAAAAAATAAAAAAATACTTGACCGCAGAGGTAGGTTGTGATATAATCTATCTACCTCTGTAGGTTCTTTTTTTTTGTAAAGAACTTTTTTCAAAGCGAAAATGTGGTTTTAGTGTGCAAAACCCGTATTCGTTGAGGGAGGCTAATAGGGTTTCGGACAGGAACGAAATCCGAAAATATTCCGTAAAACGGGAGGTGCCGTCATGAGAGTAAAAATTACACTCGCCTGCACTGAGTGCAAGCAACGCAACTACAACACAATGAAAAACAAAAAGAATGACCCTGATAGACTTGAAATGAACAAGTACTGCAGATTCTGCAAAAAGCACACAGTTCACAAGGAAACAAAATAAGGAGGCCCATTATGAAGGTAGCAAACAAATTAAGCCAAATTTTGGCTATTGCTTTCTCCGTAGTAGCAGTTGTACTGTTTTTCTTCCCCCTCGTAAATGTAGTGTCTAATAACTTCACCGGAACTCTTATTGGTGGAGAATTAGCGTTCGGTAAAAATATCGAAGGCGTAGGAGAACTTTATAAGTCTACTAAAATCCTCTTTTGCTTTGTGCTTTCTGTAGCAACCGTTCTTTTCTCTGCGCTTACCTTTAAGTTTAAGAGAACTAGAATAATTGCTCCTGCAGTTGGTCTTTTTGTTGCAATCTTTACCTTAGTAATCGCTTGCAGCAAAATTGGTCTTTTTGTAGACAGCCGTCCTTTAGGTGGCCCTAACACCGGACTTTTAGATTCTGCGCTAAGCTATACCTCTGTTGTTTGGCTTATTCCCGCAGCTCTATTCCTTTCGGCTATATTTGGCGCATGTCACCTTATTGTAGACGACCGTATTATGTACCTGGAGGGCAAGGTAAAAATGACCCTCTTCCAACGTATCGCACATTTCTTCCGCGACTATAAGAGCGAGGTTAA
>JAZODO010000169.1:0-10647 GCA_045597065.1 Acutalibacteraceae bacterium
TATGCGCTTTTTGTTTCTTTTCAAATTATTCCCACTCAATAGTGCCAACAGGCTTAGGTGTGAGGTCCATAAGAACGCGGTTAATGCCTTCTACCTCGCTTGTAATACGGTCGGTAATTTTATGAAGAACCGAGTAGGGGATTTCTTCAATACTAGCGGTCATAGCGTCTTTTGTATTTACCGCGCGAATAATTGCGGGCCAACCTTCGTAGCGGCTTTCGTTTTTAACGCCAACGCTCTTAATGTCGGGAATAACTACAAAATATTGCCATACCTTTTCGGCAAGACCGCATTTGTCGAATTCGTCGCGTAAAATAGCGTCTGCTTCGCGAAGCGCGTGAAGTCTGTCGCGGGTAATAGCGCCAAGGCAACGAACGCCAAGTCCGGGGCCGGGGAAGGGTTGACGATAAACCATTCCGTGAGGAAGTCCTAATGCTTCGCCAACTACGCGAACTTCGTCTTTATAAAGCAGTTTAACGGGTTCAACAAGTTCAAACTGTAAATCTTCGGGAAGTCCGCCAATGTTATGGTGAGATTTAACGGCCTTTTTACCTTCGGCAGCCTTAACACTTTCTAAAATGTCGGGGTAAATAGTACCCTGTGCTAAGAAGGAAATACCTTCTTGCTTTCTGGCTTCGTCGGCAAAAACTTCAATAAATTCTTTACCAATAATTTTACGTTTGCTTTCGGGGTCGGAAACGCCGGCTAATAGGTTTAAAAAGCGGTCGGTAGCGTCTACATAAATAAGGTTAGCGTCTAGGCCTTCCTTAAAAATTTTAATTACGTTTTCCGATTCATCTTTACGCATAAGTCCGTGATTAACGTGAACGCAAACAAGTTGTTTACCAATAGCCTTAATTAAAAGAGCGGCAACAACAGAACTGTCAACACCGCCCGAAAGGGCTAAAAGAACCTTTTTGTCGCCAACTTGGGCTCTAATTTCCTTAACCTGCTCGTCGATAAAGGCGTTTGCAAGTTCGATAGTTGTTATACGCTCCATAGTTTCGGGGCGAAGGTTTGTCATAAGAATTCCTCCAATTTTAACTTTACAAATATTTTATACCTATTTTTTTAATTTATCAAGCAACTTTGTTTTACGTAAAACAATAAATATAACAATTGCGGCTACAAAACAAACTGTCGCTTGAATAGTATTTCCGGGGATACTTGCAAATGCGCCTTTTCCGTAAACAATAAGTTCAAAACTAAGATAACCCGCTATCATAAATAACTCGGCTAAAAAAGAACCGATAAGAAAGCGTAGGCTGAAAAACTTTTTGGTAAGGTCGCGCGCAAACAACCAAACAATAACGGCCATTATACCTTTAATTAAAAAGGTTACGGGAGCGTATAAAGCATACCCTAAAACAAGGTCGCTAAGCGCCGCGCCAATTCCTGCCGCAAGGCTTCCGTAAACGGGGCCTAAAATAACTCCGCAAAGAATTACGAAAAGGTCGCCCAAATTGGCGTATCCAAAGGGAAGTGGAATAGATATTAGGGTAGCAACCGTAGTAAGCGCCGCGAAAAGGCCCGAAAGTACAAGCCTTTTAAGAGAAACTTTTGTCATATATTATACCTTTCTAAATACCAACATATCACAGGTTTGGTCGTGGTTGCAATTTTGGAACACACCTAAATTCATAAGTGTATCGCCGCCATAAATGTTACCTGTTGCAATGTTTTGATATTTTGCGTTTGGCTGGAGTCCTTTTAGTTTAAGAATCTTATCGGGAACAGCCACTTTACCTTGAATGTTATACAGCATAACAATAACGGTGTTCTTATCTTCCGATACGAATTCCCAAGCGGTGTTTTGTCCCTTAAAGATAGAAGCAAGTTTAAAATACTCTCCTCTATGGAAAACTTCGCCATATTGTTTATAAGCCTTAATAAGTTCTTTTGAAGCGGCTTTGTCTTCGTCGCTCATTTTAGAAAGATCTAATTCAAAGCCGAATTGGCCGGGTAAAGCAACAAGACCACGAAGTTTAATGGGAGTATTTCTCCCTATCTGGTGGTTAGGTATAGCCGAAACGTGAGCGCCCATAGTGCTAAAGGGATAAACAATGCTAAGCCCTTCTTGAATATAAAGGCGTTCAACCGCATCAGAGTCATCACTGCTCCAAGTTTGGGGCATATAGTGAAGCATACCTGCATCAAATCGGCCGCCACCGCTGGAACAACTTTCAAATAAAACGTTAGGGAAGGCGGTAGTAACGCGTTCTAAAATAGAATAAAGTCCTAACATATATCTATGGGCAACTTCGCGTTGGTTTTCTGCCGCTAAAAGTGCCGAACCGGCTTCGCTAAAGTGTCGGTTCATATCCCATTTAACATATGCTATGGGGTTTTCTGAAAGGGTTTTAGTAAGAACACTTATTATATAATCACAAACATCTTTACGAGTAAGGTCAAGGGTTAATTGATATCTGCTTTCGCTGCGATTTCTGCCTTCGGTATGTAAACACCAGTCTGGGTGTGCGCGATAAAGGTCGGAATCGGGCGAAATCATTTCCGGTTCAAACCAAAGACCAAATTTTAGGCCCTTGTCGTTGATTTTTTTACCAAGTCCGTCTAGTCCGGAGGGTAATTTTTCGGTATTTACGTACCAGTCGCCTAAAGAACAACGGTCGGTATTACGTTTTCCAAACCAACCATCATCTAAAACAAACATATCAACGCCGAGTTCTGAGGCCGCGTCGGCAATTTCAAGTAGTTTGTCTTCGGTAAAGTTCATATAGGTAGCTTCCCAGTTGTTAATAAGAACATAGCGTTCGGTATCACGGAAACTGCCTCTGCAAAGATTTTTTCTTATAATGTTGTGGAATTGGCGGCTCATAAGCCCAATTCCATTAGAAGAATAAGACATAATAACCTCGGGCGCAAAGAGCTCGTCGCCGGGGTTCATTTGCCATTCAAAGTTAAAGGGGTTAAGGCCCATCATAAGTCTGGGGCGGAAATGGCGGTCAACATCGGCACCGCCAAACCAGTTGCCGCTATATACAAGGCAAAGGCCAAAGGCATCGCCCGAGTCTTCGGTTGCGTCATTGTCAACAAGGGCAATAAAGGGGGAATGGTTAGGTCCGCTTGCGCCTCTTTTACTGTCAACCTCTTGCATACCAACGAAAAGGGGCTTTCTTTCAATATGGGCTTCTCTTGCCCAAGCGCCGTTAAGATTAATCATATCGTAATTCATGTGGGGGAAATCGGCGCAAAAGCTCATAAAAGACTTAATGGTGAATTTCTCACTTGAATTATTCTTAACCTTTACAAAACGTGTGATAATGTCCTTCTCTTCAAAAACGCAGTAATAAAGAAAAACGCTAACCTGTTTGAGCTCATCAAAAAGTTCAACCTCTAAGGTTTGGCAAATGTCGCCTTCGTTGGTGTAGGTAGCGGGTAAACCTTCGGGAGAAAGCTTTTTATTATAAATTTTATAGTCTTTAAAGGTAAGTTTTGTAATAGGGCTACCGTCGCTATATACGGCGTGGAAAGCGGGGGTGCGAAGGTCGCAGCTTCCGTGGGTGGGGTATTCAAGAAGAATTGTGTCGGTAGAGCGGTGAACGCTGCCCGAAATATCGGCAACTGCAAGGTTAATGCCCGAAAGGGGATAAAGCTCGTTTATTGATGGAATATCTTCAACCCTTTTGCCCCAATAGTTGTGTGTAAGAAGACCGTTTGTGTTCTCAAAAACATAACTTGTGCTTTGGGTATGAAGATAAAACTGATTTTTTTGTTCATTTACAATAATAGCCATATTTTTACCCCTTTTTAAAGTTTGCTTACTGCTTTTACAGTATTTTACAGAAGAAAGTATAACATAAACCGCCTAAAATGTAAACACAAAATTAGCCCTAAAATAGCCTAATTCTAGTTGTTTTTAAGTAATCTGCAAACATTTTTTATGTATTCGTCGGTTAAATTTCCGCTACCCGATAATATGTGGTTTAAAAGGGCGGTTTTTCCGCCATTTGCCGCAACAAAAACGGGTATATCGGCAGCCTCTCCTACAAGGTTTAACGTAGCATCTAAGTTAGAAAAATACACAACCCCGTTTATATGAACCCTAGCGCCGTTTTCCTTTAAATAGTGGGCTAGGCGGTATATGTGGGTAGAAACCTGTTTTAAAGGGCTATAAAATTTGTTTTCGTAAGGGGTTCCGCCGCGCCCTATTTTATGTTGTGTCCATTCGCGGCTATCAAAACTGCCCGTAATAATTCCGTTTCGGTTTTTGGTTTCTATAATAAAAATTCCCGTAGGGCCTAAAACTACTAAATCCATTTCGCTTATCCTGTCCTCGAATTTTATAACAAGGTTTTGAAAAGCTACGTATTCGTTTGGTAGTTTTGATATAATGTCGGCCGTTTCGTTTTCGCCGATAAGGCCGCGCTTTAGAATTTCGGCTTCGCTAAAATAAGAAGCGGCAACGAGAAAATGAATTATCATTATAATTACCGAAACTAAAAGAACAATAAAGCCTAAAAAACTAATATGCAAAAAGCCAAACAATTCGAAATAGAACTTGTTTCCTATAAACGAAATTCCAATCCCGAGTAAAGCCCCTATAAGCCCGGCAATGCCGCACTTTATAACCTTAAATCCGCTATCGCGGTGCGCCTTATAATCGCGCTCTAAGTTACTGCTTTTTTTAATAATTTGAGCCATAAAAATTCCTCTTTAAAAAAATATTAAAATGGGTTATAATAAATAAAAAAGAAAGGATGTAAAGCTTATGTCAGTAATTAGTGTAAATAAAGAAAATTTCGAAGAAATTAAAAACAGTCAAAAAACCGTCCTTCTCGATTTTTATGCCGACTGGTGCGGTCCTTGCCGTATGGTTGCCCCTATAATAGACGAAATCGGGGCAGAGCGGGAAGATATTATAGTTGGTAAAATAAATGTAGATAACGAACCCGAACTTGCGTTGGCCTTTTCGGTTGCTACTATTCCTACCTTGGTTGTTTTAAAAGACGGTCGGGTAGAAAATCAAATTTCGGGCGCAAGACCCAAGGCACAAATTTTGTCGCTTCTTTAAATAAATTTAAAAGGGGTAAAGTCTAAACGGACTTTGCCCCTTTATTTTTATAGTTTTTCTATTTCCATAACCTTGTTTACGCGGTTTTGGTGGCGGCCGCCCTCGAATTCGGTGTCAACAAAAAGGTCAACAAGTTCAAGCGCAGTGCCAACGCCTATAACGCGTCCGCCAAGGCATAAAATGTTAGAATCGTTATGAAGGCGGGTATATTTAGCCGAAAAATGTTCGCTAACCGCAGCGGCGCGAATACCCTTAACCTTATTTGCAGCAAGGCTCATACCAATCCCTGTTCCGCAAACAAGAATTCCGCGTTCACACTGCCCCGAAGTAATATCGGAGCATACTTTAAGAGCAATATCGGGGTAATCTACCGAATGGTTTTCATAAATTCCGCTATCTTTAACTTCAAAACCGCGTTCTTTAAGGTGGGCTACAATGGCGTTTTTGTGTTCTAGTCCGCCGTGGTCGCTTCCAATAGCAATTTTCATAATTTATTCTCCTTTTAGCCTTTTAGCCTTTAATTCTCGTTCTGCTTGGGGAAGTCTTAAATAAAAGGGCGAAAGTTCATTCGCTAAAACGGTTTGTCCTAAGGCCGCTTTTTCTTCGGCAACCATAGCGGTTCCAACAGCGTTTTGAAACTTACTGGGTTCGTTTGCAATAATAACGTTATCTTTCGCTTTGGTATATTCTCTAAAAAGTTCTGCTCCGTCGCCCGCGATAATAATATTATCGGTTATATTGTCTAGTTCGGTTATAACTTCGTTTATCATAACCGCCCTGTCTTCGCAAAGGCGAGTAACTTTTCCGTTTTCTACCTTAAATATTGCGTTATAAACCTGGTTGCAACGAGCATCCATAACGGCGCAAACGGTACAGTTTTGGTTTTTAAAAAGGTTAGCAATACAAAGAAGGGTAGAAACTTCTATACAAGGTTTGCCCGTAGGTGCGGCAAGCCCCTTAACCGCGCTAATACCAATTCTAATTCCGGTAAAAGAACCCGGGCCATTATTTATAGCGAAAGCGTTAATGTCCGAAAGCGATATTTTAGCGAAATCAAGAGTATTTTCTACCATAGAAAGTAGCGTTTGTGAATGGGTAAGTTTAACGTTTATAAAAGAAGATGCAAGAATATTTCCGTTTTCTATTACGGCTGCCGAAGCAGGGCCGGCCGAACAGTCTAGCGCTAAAATCTTCATTTGGCATCTTCTCCTATTACCGTGATTTTTCTTGTGTTTTCGTCTATTTTCGAAAGTTCAATCCTAATAACGTTGCCTTCCAGCGCGCCCTCTATGTTTTCGCTCCATTCGGCGGCAATAACGCCCCCGGTTTCCATATAATCAAAGAAACCGCAAGAGTATAGGTCTTCCCAACTTTCTATTCGGTACATATCAAAGTGGTAAAGATTAAGCCTTCCGCCAATATATTCGTTTACAAGAGCAAAGGTAGGGGAGGTAACCTGGCCGTTAAAGCCAAGCCCTTTCGCAAGGCCCCTTGTAAAACAGGTTTTTCCCATCCCCATACTGCCCTTAAAGGCAATTATTTCTCCGCCCTTAAGGCTTTTCGCAAACTCTTCGGCAAACCTTTCGGTTTCGGCGGGGGAATTTGTAATTATTTCGGTCATTAGAATAAACCTGTAATCTTTCCGTCGGGAGTAACGTCAATATTATTTGCTGCGGGAACTTTGGGTAGTCCGGGCATAGTCATAATAGAACCGGTAAGGGCAACTATAAAGCCTGCGCCGGCCGAAATTTTAACCTCGCGAACAGTAATGGTAAAGCCCGAAGGTCGGCCAAGAGCTTTTTCGTCGTCGGAAAGGGAATACTGTGTTTTAGCGATACAAACGGGCATTCCGCTGCCGAGTTCTTCAATTTCGGCAATATTCTTTTCGGCTGCTGCGGTAAAATTAACCTCTGCAGCGCCGTAAATTTTGGTTGCAATAGCGGTAATTTTTTCTTTAATAGAAAGGTTAGCGTCGTAAATGGGGGCAAAGTTTGCCGGTTTTTCACAAGCGGCAACAACCTTTTCTGCAAGTTCGCGTCCGCCTTCGCCACCTTTTGCGAATACTTCCGATAAAGCAAAATCTGCGCCAAGTTCTTTGCAGTAGTCGGCGATAAGGTTTAGTTCTGCGTCGGTATCGTCGCCAAAGCGGTTAATAGCAACAACAACGGGAACGCCGAATTTTTTCATATTTTCAATATGAGCGCCAAGGTTTACAATACCTTTTTTAAGGGCGTCTATATTTTCGGTTTTAAGGTCGGACTTAGCTACTCCGCCGTTATATTTAAGGGCGCGAACGGTTGCTACAACAACTATAGCCGAGGGATTAAGTCCCGCAAGGCGACACTTTATGTCTAAGAACTTTTCTGCGCCAAGGTCGGAACCAAAACCTGCTTCGGTAATGCAATAATCGGCAAGTTTAAGGGCAAGTTTGGTAGCTCTAACCGAGTTACAACCGTGAGCAATATTTGCGAAAGGTCCGCCGTGCATAATAGCAGGAGTGTTTTCAAGGGTTTGAACAAGGTTGGGTTTAATAGCGTCTTTAAGTAGGGCCGCCATAGCGCCTTCGGCCTTTAAATCACGTGCGAAAACGGGTTGTCCGTTATAGGTATAGGCAACAAGAATATTACCAAGTCGGCGTTTTAAATCTTCAACATCGGCGCAAAGGCATAAAATAGCCATAACTTCGCTTGCAACGGTAATTTGGAAACCGTCTTCGCGGGGAACGCCGTTAATTTTTCCGCCAAGACCAACGTTTACAAAACGCAAAGCGCGGTCGTTCATATCTAAACAACGCTTAAATAGAATTCTTCTTTGGTCAATGCCTAGGGCGTTACCCTGTTGTAGGTGGTTATCAAGTAGGGCGCAAAGAAGGTTGTTTGCAGCGGTAATAGCGTGCATATCTCCTGTAAAGTGAAGGTTAATGTCTTCCATAGGAACAACCTGAGCATAGCCGCCGCCTGCCGCGCCGCCCTTAATACCAAACACAGGACCAAGCGAAGGTTCGCGAAGGGCGATAATAGCCTTTTTGCCAATAAGGGGCATAGCTTGACCTAAGCCAACAGAAGTAGTGGTTTTACCTTCGCCCGCAGGGGTGGGGTTAATAGCGGTAACTAAAATAAGTTTACCGTCTTTATTGTTTTTAGTGCGGTCAATAAGTTCTTCGCTAAGTTTAGCCTTATATTTTCCGTAAAATTCAAGGTCGTCTTCGCTAATGTTAAGACTAGCGGCAACCTCTTTAATAGGGAGCATTTTCGCCCCTTGAGCAATTTCAATATCAGATAACATAAATTTGCCTCCAAAAAGGTTTAATATATAGAGTAATTATAGCACACACCGCGAAAATAATAAAGAAAAAATTATAAATACTTAGTAAAATAATAAAGATAGTATAATCTTCTTGCAATTATAGCGAATATAAAATATAATTATACATCATAAGTTGGAGGTGATAACCATAAAAAGGCTTTTTCCTATTGTGGCCGACTATATTCGCGAAATAGATAAAGTTTTGCTTTCTGCGGTATTGTTAGCGTCGGGTTTTGGTTGTGTTGCAGTTCTTTCGGCAACCCGTTATACCGAAAACCTTCGCCAGTTTTTAACCCAACTTTTGTGTATGCTATTAGGCTTTATATCCATAACGGTTATCTCCAACTTCGACTATAAAAAGTTCGAAAAGTTTTGGGCCTTTATTGCGGCGGTGGGTTTAATACCGGTATTTTTAACCTTCTTTATAGGCTACGCGCCCGATGGAACCGACGATAAGGCTTGGCTTCTACTGCCCGGTAATATTTCTTTCCAACCGGCCGAACTTTTAAAAATTTGCTTTATAATTACCTTTGCGGTTCATCTTTCTAAGGTTAAGGTTACAATAAATAAATTTAAAACCTTAATCCCTCTTTTAGTTCACGGCGCTTTTCCCGTTGCCCTTATTCACTTCCAAGGCGACGACGGTACCGCTCTTGTTTTTGCGTGTATTCTAGGTTTTATGCTCTTTGCGGCAGGCCTTAATATTCGTTATTTCATAATCGCTTTTTCGGCCGTTTTGGTAGCCGCTCCCTTCGCCTTTTTCTTCCTCTTATCCGAAGACCAAAAGGCCCGAATTCTCTACCTGTTCGACCTGGAATCTAACCTTCAAGGCATCGGCTTCCAACAATGGATGGGTCGAATAGCCCTTGCTAATGGCGGCCTTATAGGACAAGGTTTATTTAAAGGCGAACTTACCCAAGTCCAGGGCGTTCCCGAAGGCCATAACGACTTTATCTTTGTAAGTATTGGCGAAGAACTCGGTCTTGTTGGTTGCCTTGCGGTAATAGCGCTTATTGTAATCGTTTGCGCAAGATGCATTCGTATCGGGCGTTCTTCGGCCGACGATATGGGAATGTATATCGCGGTTGGCGTTTTTGCAATGGTGTTTGCTCAAACCGTAATAAATATAGGAATGTGTACATCACTTCTTCCTGTTATCGGCGTAACCCTGCCCTTTTTTAGTGCGGGCGGCAGTTCGCTTTTGTGCCTTCTTGTTTCTATGGGCGTTGTGCTTAGCGTTTATAAGCACAGAAACTCGGGTACCATTTATCTTCACGAATAATTTATTTTCTAAATTTTGGGTTTTATGGCTCTATCTACTTGATTTTTGGGCCGTTTGGCTATATAATAAAAAAATGTAAAAAACTTTTTTTGGAGGACTTTTAAATGTTAGTTTCTGCTAAAGAAATGCTTACTAAAGCAAAGGCCGGCAAATATGCAGTTGGCCAGTTCAACATTAACAACCTTGAATGGACTAAAGCCATTCTCTTAACCGCTCAAGAATGCAACTCTCCCGTTATCCTCGGTGTTTCCGAAGGTGCCGGAAAATATATGTGTGGTTATAAAACCGTTGTAGGTATGGTTAACGGAATGATTGAAGAACTTGGAATTACCGTTCCCGTTGCTCTTCATTTAGACCACGGTTCTTACGAAGGCGCTAAAAAGTGCATCGAAGCCGGTTTCTCTTCCGTTATGTTCGACGGTTCTCACTATCCTATCGAAGAAAATATTGCTAAAACTAAAGAACTCGTTGCTATTTGCGACGAACTTGGTCTTTCTCTCGAAGCCGAAGTTGGTTCTATCGGCGGCGAAGAAGACGGTGTTGTAGGCGCCGGCGAATGTGCCGACCCGAACGAATGTAAAATGATTGCCGATTTAGGAATTACTATGCTTGCTGCCGGTATCGGTAACATTCACGGTAAATACCCCGAAAACTGGGCTGGCCTTTCTTTCGATACTCTTGCCGCTATTCAAGACCTTACCGGAACTATGCCCCTAGTTCTTCACGGTGGTACCGGAATCCCCGCAGATATGATTCAAAAGGCTATCTCTTTAGGCGTTTCTAAAATTAACGTTAATACCGAATGTCAACTTGCTTTCCAAGAAGCTACCCGCGCTTATATCGAAGCAGGTAAAGATATGCAGGGCAAGGGCTTCGACCCCAGAAAACTTCTTGCTCCCGGCTTTGAAGCTATCAAGGCTACCGTTAAGGAAAAGATGGAGCTCTTCGGTTCCGTTGGCAAGGCTTGATCATTTTAAAAAACAAAAAAACGGCTGCAAGCAGCCGTTTTTTTGCTCTCAAATTGAAT
>JAZODO010000170.1:0-15135 GCA_045597065.1 Acutalibacteraceae bacterium
GTGCCGTTCGCGGACACGCCGAAGACCGTGTTTTTGGTAACATTGGCCGAACCAAGGCTCAAAAAAAGGAAAAAGAAAAACTTTTAGTTGCGGTATGTGGTTGTATGGCCCAACAACAAATTATTTGCGATAAGGTTAAAAAGAGTTACCCCTATGTGGACATGCTCTTTGGTACCCACCATATTCAAAACCTTCCCGAATATATCTATAAACGCCTTACGGGCTCTCCCAGAATTTTCGATATTTCAACCGATTTTAGTGAAGTGGTCGAAGGCCTTCCCATTCACCGCGACGGTAAAATTAAGGGTTGGCTCCCTATAATGCACGGTTGCGACAATTTTTGCACCTACTGTATCGTACCCTACGTTAGAGGCCGCGAAAAATCTCGTAAGCCCGGCGACATTTTGGCCGAAGCAAAGCAAATGATAGCTTCGGGTTTTAAAGAAATAATGCTTTTAGGCCAAAACGTAAACTCCTACGGCAAAGGTTTAGATGAAGATATAAACTTTGCTAACCTGCTTCGCCAAATAAACGCTCTCGAAGGCGATTTTAGAATCCGTTTTATGACATCTCACCCAAAAGACTGTACCGAAGAACTTTTAAAGGCGGTAGCCGAATGTGAAAAGGTAGAAAAACATCTTCATCTTCCTTTCCAGTCGGGTAGTGATAGAATTTTAAAACAAATGAACCGCCACTACGACAGCACTACCTACCTAAACCTAATTAAAAAGGCTAAAGAGCTTATTCCCGAAGCAACCTTTACAAGCGATATTATAGTGGGCTTCCCCGGCGAAATCTATGAAGATTTTAAAGAAACTTTAAAGGTTGTAAAAGAGGTTTCTTTCCAAGCGTTGTTTACCTTTATCTATTCCCCCCGAAACGGTACCCCTGCCGCTAAAATGGAAGACCCTATCTCCCGCGAAGAAAAGGGTAAATGGTTTAGCGAACTTTTAGCCGTTCAAGAAGAAATTTCTAAACAAAACTACGCCTCCTATGTAGGTAAAACCTACCGCGTTTTATGCGACGAAGTTTTAAAAGATGGTAAACTTTCGGGTAAAACCCTTAATGCGGTAGATATAGAATTTAGCGGCCCCGAAGAACTGCTTGGCCAATTTGTAACCGTAAAGGTAGACCGCTTTACAAACGTTTTAGAAGGAACAATAGTTTAAAATTTAAGGAGAATATAATGGACATCATTAAACTTACCCGCCAACTTGGCGCCGAAATTCAAAACACACCCGAATATAAACGCTTTATGGAAGCAAAAGTTAAAAACGATAATGACGAGGCTCTCCAAAAGCAAATTGGCGATTTTAATCTTCTTAAAATGCAACTCGATGCTGAACACGAAAAAGAAGAAAAAGATGAAGCCAAAATTTTAGAAATAAACGAAAAAATCGTTACCCTTTATAACCAAATTATTTCGGGCGAAGGTATGACCGAATTTAACGCAGCCTACGCTTCCTATAAGGAACTTACCGACAAAATTTCTAACATTCTCTTAATGTGCGAAAATGGCGAAAACCCCGAAACTTGTGAACCCGCTTCTTGTTCGGGTAATTGCTCTTCTTGTGGCGGTTGCCACTAATCTCTTTTAAAATTTTACGAAAGGAACTATACTTATGGCCGAACTTTCTCCAATGATGCGCCAATATATGGAAATAAAAAGTCGTAATACCGACAGCATTTTATTCTTCCGTTTAGGCGATTTTTATGAAATGTTTTTCGACGATGCGAAAACCGCTTCGGAAGAACTCGACCTTACTCTTACAGGCCGCGACTGCGGACAAGAAGAACGCGCCCCTATGTGCGGAGTTCCTTTCCATAGTTGCGAATCTTATATTGCCCGCCTTGTTGAAAAAGGCTACAAGGTAGCCATTTGTGAACAAATGGAAGACCCTGCCGCTGCTAAGGGCATAGTAAAGCGCGACGTTGTTAGAATTATAACCCCCGGTACCGTAATCGAAGAAAGTATGCTTAGCGAAGATAAAAATAACTATCTAGCCGCTATCCATTTTACAAAAGAATCTACCGCCCTCTGCTTTGCCGACGCTTCTACCGGTAAAGCCTTTGTTACCGAACTTAAGGGTAACGATGTTCAACAAAAGGTGGTAAATCAACTTGCTCGTTTTGCGCCTTCGGAAATTATTACTACCAAAGAGTTAGAACTAAACCCCGTTATTACCGAACACCTCGGAAATATGACCGAGTCTATGATAACCCTTAAAGAAGCTTCTTTCTTTAATTTAGAACCCGCCGAAGAACTCGTTAAAAATCATTTCGAGGTAATTAGCCCCGAAAATTTAGGAATTAAATCTAATAGCCCTGCCGTAGCGGCACTGGGAGCTACCCTTGCCTATATTTACGAAACGGGCGGAAATAAAAACATTTCGGTTGGCGAAGTAAACTACTACTCGGTTTCAGAATATATGAACCTCGACTATACTGCGGTTCGAAATCTTGAACTTTGCGAAACAATGCGTTCAAAGTCTAAAAAAGGTTCTCTTCTTTGGGTGCTCGATAAAACCAAAACCGCTATGGGCAAAAGAATGCTCCGCAGCTTTGTTGAACAACCTTTGCTCGACCTATTTGCGGTAGAAGAACGTCTTAACGCGGTAGAAGAACTGGCGCTCGACCCAATTCTTCGCGGCGAACTTATGGAATATTTAACCGGTATTCGCGATTTAGAAAGACTTTTAACCCGAATTGTTTACCGTACCGCTAACGCTAAAGATTTAAACACAGTAGCCGATACCTGCGCTAAACTGCCCTTTATTAAATCAGCTTTGGCCACAGCCCGTTCAAAGCAACTTATAAACTTATACAACAAACTCGACCCAATGGAAGATGTTGTAGAACTTATAAAAACTGCTATCGATGAAAATCCCCCCGCTATTGTTCGCGAAGGCGGAATGTTTAAAAAAGGATTTAGCCCCGAACTCGACGAACTAATTTATATAATCGAAAACGGCGCTTCGGTTGTAACCGATATTGAAAACCGCGAAAAAGAACGCACAGGAATTAAAAACCTTCGCGTTCGCTTTAATAAGGTTTTCGGCTACTATATCGAAGTTACAAACTCTTATAAAGAACTCGTTCCCGAAGACTATATCAGAAAACAAACCCTTACTAATTGCGAACGCTTTATAACCGAAGAACTTAAAACATTAGAATCTCGTATAATCGGCGCTAAAGACCGCCGAGAGCAACTCGAATACGAAATGTTTGAAAAAATGCTCCAAACCCTTTCAGATAAGCTTAAACGTTTTCAAACTACTGCCGAAGCGGTTGCCACTATCGACTGTTTTTGTTCTTTGGCCGAAACCGCCGTTAAAAATGACTATGTGCGCCCCCGCCTTAATACCGAAGGCGTAATAAACATTCGCGCAGGTCGCCACCCGGTTGTAGAAAGGGTAATTAAAACCCCCTTCGTTTCTAACGATACATATCTAGACCTTAAAGACGACCGTTGCGCCGTTATAACAGGTCCTAATATGGCGGGTAAATCTACCTATATGCGCCAAGTAGCGCTTATAACCCTAATGGCTCAAATAGGTTCTTTCGTTCCTGCCGAATCGGCAAACATCAGTATTGTCGACGCTATCTATACCCGTGTCGGCGCATCCGATGACCTGGCTTCGGGCCAATCTACCTTTATGGTAGAAATGAGCGAGGTTGCCTCAATTCTTAAAAACGCTACCTCAAGAAGTTTACTTATTCTCGACGAAATCGGCCGCGGAACCTCTACCTTTGACGGAATGTCTATTGCCCGCGCTGTTTTAGAATTTGTTGCCGATAAAAAGAAACTTGGCGCAAAAACCCTTTTCGCAACCCACTATCACGAACTAACCGAAATGGAAAACGAACTAAAAGGTATTCGTAACTATAATATTGCGGTTAGAAAACGTGGCGATGATATAACCTTCCTCAGAAGAATCGTTAGGGGAGGGGCCGACGATAGTTACGGTATCGAAGTTGCAAAACTTGCAGGTATTCCAAACGGTGTAATAAACCGCGCTAAAGAAATTCTACAAAAAACTTTAGAAGAAGGCGTAACCGTTACCCGAACCGTAAAGGCCGAATCCGACCAATTACCAATTATGTTTGGTGACCGTGCTGAGATTATAGACGACCTTAAAAAAATGGACGTAAACGTTCTTACCCCTATCGAATGTATGAGCATTTTGTCCGACCTTTCTAAAAAAGCAAAAGAACTTTAAAAGGAGTGTTCAGTTATGGCAGATATTATGTTACTTCCAAAATCACTTGCAGAACTTATTGCCGCAGGTGAAGTTGTTGAGCGCCCTGCTTCTGTCATAAAAGAACTCGTTGAAAATTCTATCGATGCCGGGGCCGATAAAATAAGCGTTGAAATTCAGCGTGGCGGAATTTCCTATATGCGCGTTACCGACAACGGTTGCGGAATCACACATAGTCAAGTTCCTACCGCCTTTATGCGCCACGCTACAAGTAAAATTAAGTCGCAAGACGACCTCTTTAAAATTGCTACCCTAGGTTTTAGAGGCGAAGCTCTTGCTTCTATTAGTGCGGTCGCCAGGGTAGAACTTATGACCAAAACTAAAGATAGCGAGTTTGGTACTCGCTACGCAATAGAAGGCGGTGTCGAAACCGATTACGCCGAAACAGGCTGCCCTAATGGAACTACAATAATTATTCGCGACCTTTTTTATAATACCCCTGCGCGAATGAAGTTCCTTAAAAAAGACGCTTCCGAAGCTGCCGCTGTTGCCGCCGTTATCGACGCTATCGCCCTTTCCCACCCCGAAATTTCTATTCGTTTTATTAAAGACTCTAAAACGGTTGTTGCCACAAATGGCGACGGAAAACTAAGTTCGGCTATCTATTCGGTACTTGGCCGCGAATATTCTTCGGGCCTTATCTCGGCCGATTCTACTACGTCGGGAATCCGCGTTTCGGGTATGATTTGTAAACCCGTTTACTGCCGTCCTACCCGTTCGGGCCAATACTTCTTTTTAAATAACCGTTTTGTTCGTTCCGGAACTATGGCAAAAGCGTTAGACCAAGCCTATAAAAATACCGTTATGGTTGGTAAATTTCCTGCCTGTGTTCTTAATATCGAAATCCCGTTCGATAGGGTAGACGTAAACGTTCACCCCGCTAAAACCGAAGTCCGCTTTTCCGACGATAAGGCGGTTTTCGAAGCGGTTTATTATGCCGTAAAAAATGCTCTTGCGAAGGGTGATACCCGCCCCGAACTCGAACTTAAAAAGCATACCCCTAAATTTGATAATTCTGTTAACAGAATGTCCTTGGCCGAATACAAAAAAATGTTCGAACCAGCGCCTTCTAAAACTGAAGATATTTTTTCTTCTGTCGTTACCGCTAAAACGGCACCCCAAAAGCCTCAACCAACCCCCGTTCCTGTTTTCGAAGTAGAAAACAAACCTAAACCCTCTGTCGCGGCAGATTTTAAAACTTCGCTTATTTCCGGTGAAACGGTTTATGTAAATTTAGGCGAAACTGCCTCTCCCGAAAAGGCCGAATCGAAAGCCCCCGTAACTGAAGTTTCACAGCAGCCCGGTAACGCTTATAGCCAAATATTAAGCGCCTTTTCCGATACGAACGAAAAATATGAAACCGCAACCTTTATAGAAGAAACCGAAATCGAGTTTCGCTATATAGGCGAAGCCTTTAGAACCTACTTGTTGGTTCAATACAAAGGTAGCCTTTGGTTTATCGATAAACACGCGGCTCACGAAAGAATGCTTTATAATAAACTAAAGGTCGAAGGCGTAACCGAAGTTCAAACTCTGCTTTCTCCGGTTGCCGTAACCCTCTCGCGCGACGAATACGTTGCCGTTTGCGAAAATTTAGAGCTTCTTAAAACCGCAGGCTTCGAGGTAGAAGAATTCGGTACTGTTTCGGTTCTGGTTAGAACAGTTCCTGCAAGCCTAGTAAACGCTGACGTAATGTTCCTAATGTGCGATATTGCGGCAAACCTAGTAAAACTTGGCAAAGCCGAAACCGAAATACTCGACGACCTTTATCATAATATCGCTTGTCGAAGCGCTATTAAGGGCGGAAATATGCAATCCTCAATAGAACTTGAAGAATTCGCCCGAAAGGTTATTTCTAATAACGAAATTATGTATTGCCCTCACGGCCGTCCAATTGCTTTCGAACTTAAACGTAGCGAACTTGAAAAGCAGTTTGGCCGCACAAAATAGGTGATAAAATGGAAAAACTACCTATAATTGCCGTTGTTGGCCCTACTGCTTCGGGTAAAACCGAACTCGCAATAAATATAGCAAAAAAAGTAAATGGCGAAATAATCTCCTTCGACTCAATGCAAATTTATAAGGGTATGCACATAGCGTCGGCCGCCCCCTCTAAAGAAGAAATGCAGGGCATACCCCACCACTTAATAGAATTCTTAAATCCCGATACCGCCTTTTCGGTTGCCGACTTTGTAAAAGAAGCGGCCAATAAGGCGAGCGAAATTATAAATAGGGGAAAGGCGGTTATAATCGCTGGGGGAACCGGTCTTTATATAAACTCTTTTTTAGATAACGTTACCTTTATAGAAGAAGACCAAAACGAGGAACTCCGCGAAGCCTTAAATGCCGAGTATGATATTTTAGGCGGCGAAGAAATGCTTAAAAAACTAAGCCTTTTCGACCCGGGCTCGGCCGCAAGAATTCACCCAAACAACAAAAAACGCATTATAAGGGCCTTCGAAATTTATAAAACTTCGGGTATTACAATGACTGCTCAACTCGAAAATTCAACCAAAACCCCCTCGCCCTATAAGCCCTTTATGCTCGGTATTACTTTTAATGATAGGCAAAAACTCTATGACCGAATAAATTTAAGGGTAGATATAATGCTAAAACAAGGCCTTTTAGCCGAAGCCGAGCAAATGTTTAATAAAGGCGGTTCTAAAACTGCCGCCCAAGCAATAGGTCATAAGGAATTTTTCCCTTACTTTAAAGGGGAAAAAACGCTTGAAGAAGCGGTAGAAACCCTAAAGGCCGAAACCCGTAGATACGCTAAACGCCAACTAACCTGGTTTAGGCGTGATGAGCGTATAAATTGGCTTTATCGTGATATGTCGGCCGACATAACCGAAGATGCAATAAAAACTCTGGAAAGGATTGGTTATTTTGGAAAAACGAAATAAAATTATTCGTATAGCCCTAATAGTAGCAATTTTGTTTTTCTTTGTTTATCAATACTATATCGGGGTTTATGCATCTATCTCTACCGAATCGGCTAAAACCTTTGAATATAGCGAAGGAATTGATGCAACGGGAACCTTTATTCGAAACGAAGTTACCCTTACCTCCAATGAACAGGGAACGGTTCACTTCCTCGTTGCAAACGGCGAAAAAATTGCAAAAGATGGTAAGGTCGCCGATGTTTTTGTAAGCGACTCGGCTTCGGCCGCGGCTTCAAGAATTTCCGAAATCGATAAACAACTTAAACTGATTTCCGAAATCGAAGGGTATAACAACTCTACCGCGGTAGATGTTGATACAATTAACGAGAGAATTTTAACCTACCTTAATTCCTTTGTTTTTTCGGTTCAAGACGGCCGCTTTTTAGATGCCGCCGACAAATCTACCGACCTTCTTACAATGATGACAAGAAAACAAGTTGCAACAGGTCAGCAAAGCGATTTTAGCGCCCTTAAGGGCGACCTTTCGGCAGAAAGAGCAAACCTGGTTGTTCAAATGGGAACCCCTAAAAGTTCTATCTATTCCGAAAGCGCCGGTTATTTTGTCTCCAATGCCGACGGTTACGAAAGCACTTTAACGGTAGATAACCTAAACGAGTGTACTCCCGAATTTTTAAAAGATATAAAACCTGGTGCGGTAAACGAAAATGTAATAGGTAAAATTGTTTACGACTATGAATGGTATTTAGCCGTTCCCGTAAATCTTAGCGATTCTATGCACTACAAGGTAAACGATACCGTAACCGTTAAAACCGATACCTCTTCGGTTCCAAAAATAACCGCTACCGTTCATCGTATAAATATTTCCGAAACCGACGATAAAGCGGTAATGATTTTAAGATGTAACGAAATGAATAGCGAATTTGCCTCTCTTCGAACCGCTTCGGTAAAAATTATTCGTAAAGAATATAGCGGAATAAAGGTAGATAGCAAGGCGATTCGTATTGTAAACGGCGAAACGGGAGTTTATGTTGTGTCTGGTCTTGAAGCAAAGTTTGTATCGGTTAAAATCCTCTATTCTACCGACGCCTATAAAATTTGCGAACTCAATACGGCCGATAGTTCAAAACTTCGCCTTTATGATAAAATAATTGTGAAAGGTAAAAATCTGTATGACGGAAAAATCATCTATTAGCATTTTTAGCGAAAACTACCGCGTTATAGAAGAAAACATTTCCGCCGCCGCTTTAAGTGTTGGCCTTTCGCGTAGCGATGTTATTCTTCTTGCCGCAACCAAAACCGTTCCGGCCGACGTTATAAACTACGCTATTTCTAGCGGAATAAATTATATAGGCGAAAACCGTGTACAAGAATTCCTTTCAAAAAACAGTGAAATAACCGAAAATGTTCACCGCCACTTTATAGGTCACCTTCAATCTAACAAGGTTAAAGACATAGTTGGTAAGGTTGAAATGATTCAGTCGGTTCATAGCCTTAAACTAGCGTCCCTAATTGGTAAACTCTCGCTAGAACAGGGAATTACTACCGATATCTTGCTAGAAGTAAATATCGGCGCCGAAGAAAACAAATCGGGCTTTTTAAAAGAAGAAATTAGCGAAGCTGTTTGCCAAATTTCTAAAATAGAAGGCGTAAATATTAAGGGAATGATGACAATTCCCCCTATTTGCGAAAAAAAGGCCGAAATCATTCCGTTTTTTGAAGAAATGTATAAACTGTTTATTGACAACAAGAGTAAAAAAATAGATAATGTTAGTATGGAATATCTGTCTATGGGTATGTCCTCTGACTATGTCGAAGCGATTAAATGCGGAAGCAATTTAGTTCGCGTCGGCACTTCGCTTTTTGGTAAAAGAATTTAATTTTATATATAAGGAGAATAAAAATGGCACTAAAAGATATGTTCAAAAACTTTGTAAGCCTTAATGAAAACGAATTCGAAGACGAAACCTTCGAACCTGAACAGGAAGTAGAAGAACCCGTTCGCGTTAAAAGAGAACCCGTTTATCGTCGCGCTAATGACAGAAGAAATGCGGCCGCTTCCGGTTCCGCTATGAAGGTTGTAATTACTCGCCCCGAAATGTTCGATGAAGTTGCCGGTATTGCCGACCACCTTGTAGCAGGTAAAACTGTTGTTTTAAACCTTGAAACCGCTAATAAAGATATGTGCCGCCGTATTGTAGATTTTATGAGCGGTGCCGCTTACGCCCTTTCTTGTAAGCTTAAAAAGGTTGCTAACAATACCTTTATTATCGTTCCCGAATCTACCGATATCGCAGGAGAACTCGTTCTCGACGATTTCGATGAACAAAACTATTACCTTTAATGGAATCTTTGCTAATTCCTGCCCGTATTAAAGACGCTATTCGTATAAGCCAAACCTCTAACTTTCCTAAATTCGTAGGCTTTCTTCGTATGGAAGAAGCTGCCCTTGCAAAACAGGTTGCCGAAAAAGAGGGTGTCGCTTACTGCTTTTACGGTGGGTACGATTCGGCCGAAAGGGTTTATTTCGGCGCTGTTCCCGATTGGTGTGAAGAAAAAGAAAGTTTTTTCCCAATTACCGCGCTAACCCTTAACTTTCGAAGTATCGATACGCTTTCCCACCGCCATATTTTAGGTTCGCTAATGTCGCTAGGTATTACCCGCGAATCGGTTGGCGATATTTTAACCGAAAAGGGTAGGGCGGTAGTTTTCTTAAACTCTGAAATAGCGCCCTTTGTAACCGAACAACTTACCAAGGTTTCAAAGGTTGGCGTAACTATAAAAAAAGGTTTTACTCTACCTTTACCCGGAATGTCCGGTTTTGAAACCATAACCGAAACAATAGCCTCAGAAAGGCTCGACTGTATAGTATCGGCCCTTCTTAAAACCTCTCGAGCAAAGGGTGCTCAGTTTATTTTAGAAAAGTTAGTTTCGGTAAACTCTGTTTGTGTAGATAAACCGATTAAAACCATTCGCTCGGGCGATACGGTTACCATTAAAGGAAAAGGCAAATTTATTATAGAGTCGCTTTGCGGTCGTACTAAAAAAGACCGTGTTATATTGATTGCAAAAAAGTATATTTAAGTGGGGGAAATTAAATGTTAAGTTTTAAAGAAATTCAAGACTCCGTTTTTTCAACAGCAATGAGTGGTTATAAAAGAGACGAAGTAGACACCCTTCTCGATACCATAGCCGAAGACTATAAGCAATTCGAATCGGTACTCGCTTCCCAACAGGTTAGAATTGCCGAACTCGAAAAAGAACTTAAAGACCGCGATATTTCTATGAGTAGTATTAACTCTGTTCTTTTAAGCGCGCAAAAACTTGCCGACAATATTGTAGAAGATGCAAAAAGTCAGGCCGAAGAAACTATTCTTGCCGCTAATACCGAAGCCGAGAACATTAAACTTCGAACTAAAAAGGCGCTAGAAGAAATCGATGCCGTTTTAACCGAACAAAAAACTAAAGCACAAGAAGAAGTAGACCTTATGCTTTCCGACGCTGCAAGAAAATCCGAAGGTATGATTCTTGCCGCTAAAGATTCTGTAACTCGTGAACAACTCCTTTTCGATAAACTAAAAAGCGAAGTTGCAGAGTTTAAGGCTCAAATTAAGGAATCGTATAAAGCTCATATCGAATCCCTTTCTAAACTTCCCGACGAAGTAAAGCTTAGCCCCGAAATGGCTTCTTCTACCATTGAAGATATTATCAATAACGAACCCGACCTACTAAAGTTTATTGAAAAACAACCTGTAGAAGCCCCCGTAGCAGAACTAAATCTTCAACCCGAAGCACTTTTTGAAGAACCCCTAGAAGAATCCATTAGTTTAGAAGACGCTACCGTTGAATTTACCGCTATAAGCGAAGAGCCCGAAGTTACCGAAGAGGAAACCCCTTCGGCAGGTTTTGTAATTCAAGGAGTTGAAGATGAACAAAACGATGAACCCAGTTTTTCAAACGATTTTTTTAATAAAAATAATTTCTAATTTTTCAGGAGATATATAATGGAACAGCAGGATTATAATAAAACACTTAATTTGCCCGTAACCGAATTCCCAATGCGCGCGGGCCTTCCTACTCGTGAACCCGAAGCCCTCGCTAAATGGCAAGAAGAAGGCGTTTACGAAGAACTCTTAAAGATTAACGAAGGAAAGCCCGAATACATTCTTCACGACGGCCCTCCCTACGCTAACGGAATTATTCATATGGGTACCGCCCTTAACAAATCTCTTAAAGACTTTGTCGTTCGCTACAAGAATATGACAGGCTTTAAAGCCCCCTTCGTACCCGGTTACGATACCCACGGTCTTCCTACCGAACTTAAAGCTCGTAAGGCCGCAGGCATGAAATCCAGTGAACGTGTTTCTGCTTTAGAACTTCGTAAAATGTGCCGCGAATTTGCGGTAGGCTTTGCCGAAGACCAACGTAAACAGTTCGAACGTTTAGGCGTACTCGGCGAATGGGATAACCCCTATCTAACCCTTAAAAACGAATATGTTGCAAAGCAAATCGAAGTTTTCGGTAAAATGGCAGAAAAGGGCTATATCTATAAGGGCCTAAAACCCGTATACTGGTGCTCCGATTGTCAAACAGCTCTTGCCGAAGCCGAAATCGAATATGCAGAAGATCCTTGCTATTCTATCTACGTTAAGTTCCCCGTAAAAGAAGATAAGGGAATTTTAACCGCTATGAATGTAGACCCCGCTAAAACCTATTTCGTAATTTGGACTACAACTACCTGGACCTTACCCGCAAACCTTGCTATTTGCGTAGGCCCCGAATATGAATATTCTGTAATCCGCTTTGGCGACGAATATTACATTATGGCAACCGAACTTGCCGAAACAGCAATGACCGCTGCCGAAAAAACCGACTACGAAATCGTAGGAAAAGTAAAGGGAGCCGAACTTGAATATATGGTTGCTCGCCATCCCTTTATCGACCGCGACTCTCTTATCATCGTAGGCGACCACGTAACCCTTGAAAGCGGTACAGGTTGTGTTCATACTGCTCCCGGTCACGGTGTCGACGACTTCGAAGTTTGCCGTAAATATAAAGAAATCGGTATGGTTGTTCCCGTAGATAATAAGGGCGTTCTTACCGAAGAAGCAGGTATGTTTGCAGGTCTTCCAACCGAAGAAGCTAATAAGAAAATTGCCGTTTGGCTCGACGAAAACAACTACCTCTTCGCCCTTAAAAAGATTATTCACCAATATCCCCACTGTTGGAGATGTAAAAACCCAATCCTTTTCCGCGCTACAGAACAATGGTTCTGCTCTATTGCCGATTTTGCCGACAAGGCAGTTTCCGAAATTGAAAAGGTTAAATGGGTTCCCGAATGGGGCGAAGGCCGTATTACCGGAATGGTAAAAGACCGTAGTGACTGGTGTATCTCTCGTCAACGTACCTGGGGTGTTCCTATTCCTATGTTCTACTGCGAAGACTGCGGTAAGGAATATATTACCCCCGAATCTATTAAAAACGTTGCCGACATCTTCCGTAAAGACGGAGCCGATGCTTGGTATGCGCTTGATGCTAAAGATTTAATGCCCGAAGGTGCAGTTTGCTCTTGCGGATGCAAAAACTTCAAAAAAGAAACCGATATTATGGACGTTTGGTTTGATTCGGGCGTTTCTCATGCTGCCGTACTTGGTAACCGCAGCTACCTAAACCGCCCTGCCGACCTTTATCTCGAAGGTGCCGACCAATATCGTGGTTGGTTCCAATCTTCGCTTCTAACCTCGGTTGCTACCGATGGAATTGCCCCCTATAAAACCGTTGTAACTCACGGTTGGGTAGTAGACGGC
The DNA here is from genome assembly GCA_045597065.1 of Acutalibacteraceae bacterium. Lineage (GTDB taxonomy): Bacteria > Bacillota > Clostridia > Oscillospirales > Acutalibacteraceae > SFWF01. The sequence continues at coordinate 12,967 of JAZODO010000170.1, forward strand.
GAAGGTAAGAAAATGTCTAAATCTCTAGGTAATACCATTATTCCCGACGATATTGTTAAACAATACGGTGCCGATATACTTCGTTTATGGGTTGCCTCGTCTGACTATCATGCCGATATTCGCGTTTCGGGAGATATTTTAAAACAACTTTCCGAAATCTACCGTAAAATCAGAAACACTGCCCGTTTCATTCTAGGCAACATTTCCGACTTTAATCCCAATACCGATATGGTATCTGCCGATAAACTCGAAGAAATTGACCATTGGGCTTTAATGCGCCTCGACCAGGTTGTTAAAACCTGCCGCGAAGCGTATGAAAACTTTGAATACCATATTATTTTCCACGCTATTCATAACTTCTGTGTTATCGATATGTCTAACTTCTACCTAGACGTTCTTAAAGACCGCCTCTATGTAGAATCTAAAGACAGCGAAACCCGTCGTGCCGCTCAAACCGCTATGTACCAAATTCTTGATACCTTAGCTCGTTTAGTAGCTCCTATTCTCGCCTTTACTGCCGACGAAATTTGGCAGTTTATGCCCCATACCGGCGACTGCGACCCTCGTCACGTTGTTTATAACACAATCCCCGAAGCAAAGGGCGAATACGATGAAGAGTTTATGGCTCGTTGGGAAAAAATCCACAAAATGCGCGACGACGTTAAAAAAGCGCTCGAAATCGCTCGTACCGAAAAGATTATCGGCGCTTCTCTAGACGCTAAGGTTACTATCTTTGCCGAAGGCGACCTTTACGATTTCGCTAAATCGGTTCTAGATATTCTTCCAACCGTATTTATGGTTTCCGGTTTCGAACTTAAACAGGGTAAGGGCGGAAACTTTGTTGGCGAAGTAGAAAATATGAGCGTTACCGCTACCCACGCCGAAGGCGAAAAGTGCGCTCGTTGTTGGTCTTTCGGTAATACCGTTGGTGCCGATAGCGAACATCCTACCGTTTGCGCTCGTTGTGCAAAGGTAGTTAAAACTATCGACTTTGCCGAATAATTTTTAAGGAGAAAAGGTTTTGTCTTTAATTCTTGCAGGTGTTGTAGCCGTAGTTTTCCTTATTGCCGACCAAATAACTAAATATTTGGTTTCAACAAATATGGAAATAGGTGAAACAATAACGGTTGACTTTATAAAAAGAATACTCGACTTCCATTATATCCAAAATGATGGTGGCGCCTGGGGAATGATGGGCGGAAAAACTTGGATATTACTTACCGTAACCTCGGTTATTATGGTAGTTCTCGTTGTTTTTATGATTAAAAACATAAAGGGGAGTAAACTCTTCTTTTGGGCGGGCGCTTTAATAGTTTCGGGCGGAATAGGTAATATGATAGACCGCGTTTTTAATGACGGTAAGGTTGTAGATTTTCTCCGTTTTACCTTTATAGATTTTCCTGTTTTCAATATCGCAGACTGCGCCGTTTGTATAGGCGCAGGTCTGTTAATCCTATACTTTACTCTCGATATTATTAAAGAGCAAAAAGAAAAGGCGCTTAAAAGCAAAGTCGAAGAAGGCAAAGAATAATGGAAAACGTTTTGCTTTTGTGTGAAAACGGCGCCCCAAGGCTCGACGCATTTATTGCCGAAAACTCCGAAATTTCGCGTTCTCGCGCAGTAAAGTTAATCGAAGAGGGAATGGTTACCGTAAACGGTAAAACCGCTAACAAAAAATTAGCGTTAAAGGCAGGAGACAGGGTAGAAATTACTCTGCCAATAGCCGTACCTGATAAGGCGCTACCTCAAGATATTCCGCTAGATATTATATATGAAGACGAAAGTCTTTTAGTGGTTAATAAACCTAAAGGTATGGTGGTACACCCTGCCGCAGGTAATTTAGATGGGACCTTGGTAAATGCCCTTTTAGCCCATTGTGGTTCCTCTCTTTCGGGAATAGGGGGAGTAATGCGCCCCGGTATTCTCCATAGAATTGATAAAAACACTTCGGGTCTTTTAATGGTTGCTAAAAACGATACGGCTCACGCCCATTTAGCCGCCCAAATTAAAGAACATTCCTTTTTAAGGGAATATGAAGTAATAGTTTACGGTAACCTTAAAAATGATAGCGGAACGGTTAATCAACCAATAGGCCGCCATCCGGTAAAACGTAAGCAAATGGCGGTTATTTATACAAACTCTAAACCGGCCGTTACCCACTACGAGGTT
>JAZODO010000171.1:0-2094 GCA_045597065.1 Acutalibacteraceae bacterium
AAGGAATAATTAAAGCAATAGGGCTTGAACCTTGTAAATTATGCACCTACTGCTGGAACGGAAAGGAATAATATTATGCATAACAAATCTATGTCCGAAAGCTACGCTGCTGCTGGAGTAGATATTACCGCAGGTTATAAATCTGTTGAACTTATGAAAAAACATATTGCCCGTACTAAAAATGCCGGCTGTCTTGATGACGTTGGCGGTTTTGGCGGCTGTTTCGGTCTTGACCTTACCGGTATTACCGAACCTGTTTTAGTTAGCGGAACCGATGGCGTTGGTACTAAAATTAAACTCGCAATGTTACTCGATAAACACGATACTATCGGTATCGACTGCGTTGCAATGTGTGCTAACGATATTATTTGCTGCGGCGCTAAGCCTCTTTTCTTCCTTGACTATATTGCTTGCGGCAAAAACTTCCCCGAAAAAATTGCCGAAATCGTAGGCGGTGTTGCCGAAGGTTGTGTACAAGCAGGTTGTGCCCTTATCGGTGGCGAAACTGCCGAACATCCGGGCCTTATGCCCGAAGATGATTACGACCTTGCAGGTTATTGTACCGGTGTTGTAGATAAATCTAAAATCTTAAACAACAAAGAAGTAGCCGAAGGCGACGTTATTATCGCCCTTGCTTCTACCGGTATTCACTCTAACGGTTTCTCTTTAATCCGTAAGGTTTTCGATATCGAAAACAACAAAAACCTTTTAATGCCTCTTGAATCCCTTGGCGGTAAAAGCCTTGGCGAAACATTACTTACACCTACTAAAATGTACGTTAAAAGTATGCTCGCTTTAATGGATGAAGTAAAGGTTAAGGCCGTTTCTCATATTACCGGCGGCGGTTTCTACGAAAATATTCCCAGAAGTCTTCCCGGCGGTTTCTCGGCTAAAATTAAAAAGGCCGACGTTAAGGTTCTTCCTATTTTTAACCTTATTATGGAAACGGGCAACATCCCCGAACGCGATATGTATAACACCTTTAACATGGGTGTTGGTATGAGTGTTGTAGTATCTAAAGAAGATGCCGAAAAAGCGGTAGAAATTTTAAACGCAAACGGTGAAAATGCTTACATACTTGGCGAAATTGTTAAATCCGACGAGGGCGTAATCCTCGAATAATGGGGGACAAACAAATGTCTAATAAAGCTAAAATTGCAGTTTTAGTTTCGGGCGGAGGAACAAACCTTCAAGCCCTTATAAATGCCGAAAAGAGTGGAATTATCTCTTCGGGCGAAATTAAACTCGTAATCTCAAACAACGAAGGCGCCTATGCGCTGGAACGCGCTAAAAACGCGGGAATAACCTCGGTTGTTTGTAGTAAAAAAATACTAGGCGAAACCTTTGAAGATACCCTTATAGAAATTTTAGACCAAAACGAAATTGATATAATCGTTCTTGCAGGCTTCATGTGTATTTTAAGCGAAAAGTTTACTTCTCATTTTGCTAACCGAATAATAAATGTCCATCCGTCGCTAATCCCGTCTTTCTGCGGAAAGGGCTTTTATGGCCTTCGCGTTCACGAAGCGGCTTTAGAATATGGCGTTAAGGTTACCGGCGCTACCGTTCACTTTGTAAACGAAATTCCCGACGGCGGAAAAATTATAATGCAAAAAGCAGTTTATATTAACGAAAATGATACCCCCGAAACCCTACAAAAAAGGGTTATGGAAGAGGCCGAATGGAAAATTCTTCCCCTTTCGGTAGAAAAGGTTTCTAAAGAAATTAAAGGTTAAGGTGAAAACAATGGCAATGTATGATTTAAAAACACTACTAAGCGAAAATACCTACCCCGGCAGAGGTATTGTAATCGGCAAATCGGCCGACGGCAAATCAGCAATGATAGCTTATTTTATTATGGGCCGAAGCGTTAATAGCCGCAACCGTATTTTCGTTCAGGAACCGGACGGTATTCGTACAGAGGCTTTTGATCCCAGCTTAATGAAGGATCCTCATTTGATTATTTATCATCCGGTACGTGAGGCAGGCTGCGGTTTGATCGTCACCAATGGCGACCAGACGGACACGATCTGGGAGTATCTGGCACGAGGTGAAAGCTGGGAAGCTGCCCTTAGAACCCGAATGTTTGAAGAT
>JAZODO010000172.1:0-1877 GCA_045597065.1 Acutalibacteraceae bacterium
TTCGGTTTTTGCATTAACGGGAACGTGTAAGAACTTAGATGCTACAACAAGCATTACTGCACAAAGTAAACCAATGGCAGTAACAATAGCAACAGCAAGTAAAATTTCCATATTTGAGCGCCTCCTTTATGCAAATAGATTTTGAGCGATTCCGCCAAAACCAAAGAATGCAAGAGAAACTATTGCGGCAGCAATAAGAGTAATAGGTGTACCTTCAAAAGACTTGGGAGGTTTGCTTGAAGCAATTCTTTCGCGAACGCCTGCAAACAGAACCATAGCAAGAAGGAAACCTAAACCGGAAGCGAATGCATAAATTAGAGAATATGCAAATCCTAAAGCGCCGGTGCTAACAAAAAGGTCAGATTCAGTGAAAGCATTTTTGCAAACACCGAGAACCGCACAGTTTGTTGTAATCAAGGGGAGATATACGCCAAGAGATGCATGAAGAGAAGGAATAACCTTTTTCATAAACATTTCTACAAGTTGAACAAGAGCAGCAATTACAAGAATAAATACAATTGTTTGTAGATAGCCAAGGTTAAATGCATCTAAAATAAATGTTTGAATAGGCCAGGTAACAAGGGTAGCTAAAACCATTACAAAGATAACGGCAAAACCCATACCTGCAGCTTGGTTAACCTTTTTAGATACGCCAAGGAAGGGGCAAACACCTAAGAAACGAGATAAAACGTAGTTGTTAACCAAAACGGAGGTCATAAGAATTACGACTAAAGTTTTAAAGAATTCCATAATTATTTTGCCTCCTTATCACAAGATGTTTTAGAACATGCGGCAGCAGAAGGACAACCTTCGCAACCAAATTCTTTTTTAGGTTTCTTAACAAGTAATTTATTAACGATAGCAATAAGAATACCAAATACAAAGAAACCGCCCGGCGCACTGGTAAGAATCGGAATACAGTAGTCTTTAAGAACGGGGATTTCGGTTCCGAAGAAGGTTCCCGCACCAAATACTTCACGAATAAATGCCATAGCGATAAGCGCAACAGCAAAACCAATACCCATTCCTAAACCGTCTAAAAGAGAGTTTAGAACGCCGTTTTTACTTGCATACATTTCGGCTCTACCAAGAATGATACAGTTAACAACGATAAGAGAAAGGAATACTCCGAGAGCATCGTAAAGGGTTGCAAAATAAGCGTGCATTACCATTTCTACAACCGAAACGAAACCTGCAATTACTACAATATAGCAAGGGATTCTAACCTTTTCGGGAATGATGTTTCTGAGAAGTGAAATTACAACGTTTGAACAAATTAAAACGAGAGTAGCGGCGATTGCCATACCAACAGCGCTACTTAAACTGGAAGTAACGGCTAGGGTAGGGCAGGTGCCTAAAAGAAGAACCAAAACGGGGTTTTCTTTTATAATGCCTTTTAAAAGGGTAGTCATTTTATTCATTTTATGCTACCTCCCCATTCATGATTTTAACGGCTTCTTTAACAGAGTCTAGACAAACAGAAACTGCGTTAGAAGTAAATGTTGAACCTGCAACGAGTATATCGTCTTTAGCAATAGTTCCGGTATTTTTACCAACAATATTTGCAGAGTATTCGGGGGTTGAAATAACTGTACCGAAAGCGCTGTTTAAATAGTGGAGTTCTGCTTCTTCAAACTGTTCTAGGGTAGCGTATTTAACGATATCACCCTTAGAGTTTACAACGTAGCATACGGTTGCGATACCGCCAAAGCCTTCGGCCTTAGCAACGTAAGCGTAACCACCGGAAACCTTGTAAACGGCAACAACGTTATTATTTACAGCAGAGAAGTCTACCTTAGAAGCTTTGCTTGCTGAAGAAATAATACCTTGGTCAACCATTTGTTTTAGAATGGTATCGTTATTTTCTGAATAGATAG
>JAZODO010000173.1:0-2210 GCA_045597065.1 Acutalibacteraceae bacterium
ATTTTGAAGAGTGTCAAAACATGGATATGTTGAATGCGGAAGTTCACATTTTTGTATCTATAAAATAAATCATAAATTAAAAACGCCCATTTCGAGGCGCTTTTTTAATTTGTATATTGACTTTAAAGAAAAATAAGTTTATAATTATTTAATAAAATGAAGTGGAGGTAATGGGTATGGAAGAAAAAATACTCGAGCTGCTCGAAAACAAAGAATTCGGCGCCTTAAAGTCTGTGCTTTCGGAAATAAATCCTGCCGACTTGGTTATCTATTTAGACGCTATACCTAAGAACCATCTTCTTTTAGTTTTTAGAATTTTACCAAAAGAACTTGCCGCCGAAACATTTGTAGAAATGGATTCTGACATGCAAATTCATTTAGTAACTGCTTTTACTGATAAGGAAATTCGAGATATTTTATCGGAACTTTTTGTCGATGACGCTGCCGATATTATTGAAGAAATGCCTGCTTCGGTTGCTAACCGAATTTTAAAACAAGCCGACGCTCAAACAAGGCGTGATATTAACCAAATTTTAGCATATCCCGAAGATAGCGCCGGTAGTGTTATGACTACCGAATATTTTGACCTTAAAAAGGGTATGTCGGTTGCCGACGCGTTCGACCGAATTAGAAAAATCGGCTTAGACCGCGAAACCATTTACACTTGTTACGTTACCGATGCTCGAAGAAAACTTTTAGGTGTTGTTACCGCTAAAGACCTATTGCTTGCTAAACCAGAGCAAACAATAGAAGAAATAATGGAAGATAACATCATTTTTGTTACTACAACAGACGATAAAGAACTTGTAGTTCAACATTTCGATAAGTACGATATGTTAGCCCTTCCTGTTGTAGACGGAGAAGGCCGTTTAGTAGGTATTATTACGGTTGACGACGCTATTGACGTTTTACAAGAAGAAACAACCGAGGACATCGAAAAAATGGCAGCTATGCTACCTTCAGACAAAACCTATCTTAAAACCGGTGTGTTTGAAACAGTAAAGGCTAGAATTCCTTGGCTAATGTTCTTAATGCTTACCGCTACCTTTACAGGTTGGATTATTTCGGCATTTGAAAATGCTCTTGCAGTTCAGGCTGTGCTTATTGCTTTTATTCCTATGATTATGAATACAGGCGGTAACTCGGGAAGTCAGTCGTCGGTTACAATAATTCGTGCTATGTCGCTTGGCGATATAGAATTTAAAGATGTTTTAAAGGTTTTTTTTAAAGAATTTAGAGTTTCTATAGTTTGCGGACTGGTTCTTTCTGTTGTAAATTTTCTTAAAATAATTCTTTTAGATAATCTTATAATGAACGGCGAAATTTCTTATCTTGTTGCCTTTGTTGTTTCTCTTACAATTCTTGCAACAGTTGTATTTGCTAAAATTGTTGGTTGCTTGCTTCCTATTGGTGCTAAAAAAATTGGCCTTGACCCAACAGTAATGGCAAGCCCCTTTATTACAACCCTTGTGGATGCGGTTTCGCTTTTAATTTACTTTACAATTGCCGCTGCGCTTTTATCTTTATAAAATTAAAACTCCTATGGAATTCCATAGGAGTTTTAATTTTAAAATTTAGGTACTTTCTTAATTAAAAGATTACCGGCAATTCCAACCAGAGTACCACCAATAACTGCAGTAATTGCTAAAATTGGAATTAGGTAGGCGATTTGCGCCGTTGACATTATAATACAGGCCACAATAACCTGACCTACTATGTGTAAAATTCCGCCTACAATGCTAACGGTTACCGTAGCAAAGACTTTACATTGTTTTAGTAAAATCATTGCTGTAAGGCTTAATATGGCGCCCATAAAGCTATATGGTAGTGTTGATGCAATCCCTCCAAGGATTATAGAGGTTAAAAGCACCCTAATAAGCGAAACTGAAATCGCTTCTTTTATACCTATTCGGTAAAGTATAAAAACAATTATAACGTTTGGTAAACCAATTTTTATTGCAGGGTGGGGGGTAGGTATAAAGTGTTCTAGATATGACATTACCATAGCAATTGCACAAAGCATACTAAGTAATGCAATTTTTTTAGCTTTCATACACCCTCCTTATGATATAAAATCTGTTTCAGAGTTTATATCTGATACAATTTTTACGATAGTTTTATTTGGTAAGCAAACGAGCATTTCGCCATTATATTTGGCCTTTTGCTGACTAACACAAAGTTTATCGGGGCAATCGGATTTCAAAAATCTT
>JAZODO010000174.1:0-1651 GCA_045597065.1 Acutalibacteraceae bacterium
TTAACTTCGGTTGCAACTTCGAAAAGATTTACCTTATCGGGCATTTCGGGTAAAACTGCTTCATCAAGACGAGAAAGTTTTAAAATATCGTTTATCAGGTCTAACAGCCGTTTCGATTCATCGTAAATGTTTTTAGCAAAACCGAATACATCTTCGCCTTTAACCATATTGTTACTTAAAAGTTCCGAAATACCTAAAATTGTTGTAAGCGGAGTTTTAAGTTCGTGCGATACGTTAGAGGTAAACTCTCTTCTAATTTCTTCGCGTTTTTCCTTTTCGGTAATATCAATAATTATTATAACTACTCCGCTAATATTGTCTTCAATTTTAACCGGGTTAGCATAAACTTGATATACTTTTTGGCCCATATTTAAAAGAGTTTCCCCGTGTTTACCCTCAAAGGCTTCGCCAACGGCCGAAACAAATGCGCGGCTTCGGTTAAGCGAAATAAAATGTTCTCCGTCTTTAACGTTGCCTGAACCGAGAAGCGTTTTAGCCGCATTGTTGTAAAAAAGAATTTCAGATTTATGGTCTAAAATAACAAGCCCTTCCGACATATTAGAAGTAATAGCGGTAAATTCAACCTGCCTTCTTTTAAGGTCGTCCATTTGGCGGTCAATAAGGGCGTTTTGTCGGCTTATTTTGTGAATTAGGTTATCAATTTCGCCATAACTTTTATTAAGGTCGGGGTTATCCAGGTTTATTTTTTCAATAGGCTTTAAAATGTTTTTAGCAAAAAGAGAAGAACAAATTGTGCCAACTATAAGTGAAAAAACAACTGCCAAAAAAATAAGAGCAGAATCCGAAATAAACGGAAGGTCAAATCTTATCGCAATAAATAGGGGAATAAACAAAGCTATTGCCGCTAAAAAACAAGAAATAGCAACAGCCGAAAAAATCTTCTTTTTCACTAGTTTCCTCCTATCTTATAACCGATTCCTCTAACCGTTTCAATAAGTTTACCGTTTTCTAAAAGTTTGGTTCTAAGGGTTTTAATATGAACGTCAACCGTTCGGCTTTCAATTCCGGGTTCTATACCCCAAACCTTGCGCAAAATATCTTCTCTTGTAAAAACGCGCCCAACATCAGAAACAAGTAAGCATAATAGTTCAAACTCTTTAAAGGTAAGGCTAATATCTTGTTCGCCCGATTTTACAACATGTTTCGAGGGAGAAACCAAAAGGCTTCCAATAGTATATTCGTTTAAGTCTCGTTTTGCCTGAGCTCGGCGTAAAAGAGCCTTAATCCTTGCGGCAAGTTCAATTACGCTAAATGGTTTTGTAACATAATCATCTGCGCCAAAGTCAAAACCAATAACCTTATCATATTCGGTTCCCTTTGCGGTAAGAAGAATAATAGGTAGACTTTTCGTTTTGCTGTTTTGTCTTAGTTTGTTTAAAATTTTAAGCCCATCTTCTTCGGGGAGCATAAGGTCTAAAAGTAAAAGTTCGGGCATTTCTTCTTCCAAGGCAGACCAAAAAAGACTTGGACGTTCAAAACTTTTTATCTTAAATCCCGACCCTTTAAGTCCGTATTCGGCAAATCGTCTTATGTTCGGGTCGTCTTCCAATAAATATATCATATAAGTCTCCTTAAATATATATTTCCTATATATTATAACGCGTTTAAAATCTTTCTTCAACAAACTTTA
>JAZODO010000175.1:0-4687 GCA_045597065.1 Acutalibacteraceae bacterium
CCGTTGCTTCTATGCTTTATTTAGACTATGCTCGAAAAGACGGCGAATGGGAACCCAACCAGTTTGGCGGAAATCAGCATATCGAAGCTATCGAATTTTTGCGCCGATTAAACGAGGCTTGTTTTGCCGCAAACCCCAATATGCTTATGATAGCCGAAGAATCTACCGCTTGGCCAATGGTTACAAAACCGGCCGACTGGGGCGGTCTGGGTTTTAACTTTAAATGGAATATGGGTTGGATGAACGATACCCTCCGTTACCAATCGCTCGACCCAATTTACAGAAAGTTCGAGCATAACCTCTTAACCTTTTCGTTTATGTACGCCTTTTCCGAAAACTTTATTCTCCCCATTTCTCACGACGAAGTGGTTCATGGAAAATGTTCGCTAATAAATAAAATGCCCGGCGATTACGACCAAAAGTTTGATAATTTAAGGGCATATATGGCCTATATTATGGCCCACCCGGGTAAAAAACTTTTGTTTATGGGTAGCGAATTTGCCCAGTTTATTGAATGGGATTATAAAAAGGAACTCGACTGGCTCCTTTTATCCTATGATAAACACCGCCAAACAAAAGATTTTGTAAAGGCTCTTAATAAACTTTACCTTAAAACCCCCGAATTCTTCGAGCAAGATTTTGATGAAAGCGGTTTTCAATGGATTTCGGGCGAAGATTTTAGCCAAAGTATAATTTCCTTCCGCCGAAAGGCTAAAGACGGTAGCGAGGTTATAGTTGTATGTAACTTTGTTCCGGTTGACCGAAGCGGCTACCGAATAGGCCTACCCAAAAGCGGCGAATATAAAACCCTATTTTGCTCGGCTTGGAAAACCTTTGGCGGCCAGGTGGCTAAATCTGCTAAAACGGTTAAAACCGAGCCTATTCCTATGCATGGAGAAGAAAACTCGGCCGAATTTTTCCTACCGGGAATGTCGGTAACCTATTATAAAAAGGTATAAGATGTCCTAAAATTTAGTATATTTTAAATATAATGTCCCAGGAGATGAGTATTTTGAAAAAAACAGAATGTGTAGCAATGTTACTAGCGGGAGGTCAGGGAAGCCGTCTTGGTGTTCTAACTAAAAAAATCGCTAAACCTGCCGTACCCTATGGCGGAAAATATCGTATAATTGACTTTCCGCTTTCCAACTGCACCAACTCGGGTATCGATACGGTTGGTATTTTAACCCAGTATCAACCCCTTGTTCTTGCCGACTATGTCGGCTCGGGCAAACATTGGGATTTAGACCGCACGGGCGGTGTACATATTTTACCCCCCTACCAAAATACCGACGGCGCAGGTTGGTATAAAGGAACCGCTAACGCTATTTATCAAAACATTAACTTTATCGAACGCTATAACCCCGAATACGTTTTAATCCTTTCGGGCGACCATATTTATAAAATGGATTACGCCGATATGATAAAACAACATAAAGAAACAGGTGCTGACTGTACCATTTCGGTTATCGAAGTTCCTATGGAAGAAGCTTCCCGTTTTGGTATTATTAACTGTAATCCCGACGGCTCTATTTACGAGTTCGAAGAAAAACCAAAAGTTCCCAAAAGCAACCTTGCCTCTATGGGTATTTACGTATTTAGTTGGGAAAAACTTAGAAAATATCTAACCGAAGACGAAGCTAAAGAGAATTCCTCTAACGACTTTGGTAAAGACATTCTTCCCACAATGCTTGCCGAGGGCAACAAGATGTGCGTTTACCGCTTTGCCGACTATTGGAAAGATGTTGGAACAATCGAATCCCTTTGGGACGCGAATTTAGACCTTCTAAATCCAAAAATTGACCTAAACCTCTCCGACCCAAACTGGAAAATCTATTCGGGAACCCAAGGTCTACCGCCCCAGTTTATCGGCGATACTGCCGAGGTAGAAAACTCTCTTGTAACGGTTGGTTGTAAGGTTTACGGAAAACTCGATTATTCGGTTCTTTTCGAAAATGTAACGGTAGAAGAGGGCGCCAGCGTAGAATATTCGCTTGTAATGCCCGGTTCGGTAATTAAAAAGGGCGCAAAGGTTCGCTATGCAATAGTTGCCGAAGATACGGTTATAGAAGAAAATGCCGTTATCGGTCAAAGCCCCGAATCTGTCGATAATATCGATAACTGGGGTATTGCCGTAATTGGCGACGGTTTAAAGGTTGGCGCGGGGGCTACCGTAACAGCCGGAAAAATGATAACTAATAACCTTGCGGACGGTGAAACTATATGAGAACAAATAAAACTTTAGGTATAATTTTCGCAAATACTCACGATGCGCTACTTGGCGAACTTACAATGCATCGTTCTATGGGTTCTTTGCCTTATGGCGGCCGTTATCGCCTTATCGACTTTGCCCTTTCTAACCTTTGTAATGCGGGTATTGGTAAGGTTGGTATAATTACTAAATCTAACTATCACTCTTTAATGACCCATATCGGAAGCGGTAAATCTTGGGATTTAGACCGTAAAAACGGCGGCCTTTCAATTCTTCCTCCCTACGCTTCGGGCGAAACCCAGGTATATAAGGGAAGAATGGTTGCGCTTTATAATATTATGGAATATCTTCACGAATCTGAAGAAGAAAACGTTGTTCTTTGCGATAGCGACGTTATTGCAAACGTAAATATTAAAAAGCTTATTTCTTTCCACAAGTCTAAACAATCCGATATTACGGTTGTTTATGCAAGAGGCGATAAACCCAACGGCCAAAACGATATGATGGACTTTAAGTTTGACCAAAACGGTAGGATTACCGCGGTTAATTTCGCCTCGGCCCAAAATTGCGATTTTAGTTTAGATATTACGGTTATTAACCGTAAACTTTTAATCAAAATAGTAGAATCAGAAATGGCTAAAGGTTGCGTTAGCTTTTCTCACGGCGTTTTTGAAAACAACCTAAATAATTATAAAATCTTCGGGTTTGAACATAAAGGCTATTTTGCCGTTATGGATAGCGTAGATAGTTACATAAAATCTAATTTAGACCTTTTAAATTGTAACGTTCGCGAAGATGTATTTAGCCCCGAAAACTCAATTTATACCAAAACTCGCGACGATATGCCCGCCCGTTACGGAATAGAATCTAACGTTAAATCTTCCCTTGTTGCCGACGGTTGTATTATAGAAGGTACGGTTAAAAACAGCGTACTTTTCCGCGACGTTAAGGTAGAAAAGGGCGCTACCGTAGAAAATAGCGTTCTTATGGAAGGTACGGTTGTTCAGTCGGGTAGCATAGTTTCGGGAATCATAACCGACCGTTTTGTAAAAATTACCGAAAACAAAATACTAAACGGCGAAACCGACAAAAAGTTTATTATAAAAGATACTGTTATTTAAAAAACGGAGGCCCTAAATGAAAATACTCTACGCATCAAGTGAAGCCTATCCATTTGCCATGTCGGGCGGTTTGGCCGATGTTGCGGGCGCTCTTCCTAAAGCGCTTCGACGTCGCCTTGTTGGTTGCCGTGTGGTAATGCCGCTATATTCGGGTGTTCCCGAAGAGTTAAAGGCCGAAATGAAGTTTATAACCTCAATAACCGTTCCGGTCGCTTGGCGTCGCCAATATTGCGGAATTTTCGAAGCGCGTTATAACGGGGTAATCTATTATCTGCTCGATAACCAATATTACTTTAAGCGCGACGGCCTTTACGGCCACTATGATGATGCCGAGCGTTATGCGTTTTTCTCTCGCGCCGTGCTCGAAATTCTACCCTACATAGATTATACGCCCGACATCATTCACTGTAACGACTGGCAAACCGCAATGGTTCCCGTTTATCTCGATAGGTTTTATTGCCACGATTTGCGCTACCTAAATATTAAAACCGTTTTCACAATTCATAATATTCAGTACCAAGGTAAATTCGGTTACGAACTTATCGAAGATGTGCTCGGTCTTCCTGCCGAAGATACAGGTCTTTTAGAATATGAAAACTGCGTAAACCTAATGAAGGCGGCAATCGAATGTTCCCATGTTGTTACTACCGTTTCGCCAACCTATGCAAACGAAATTTTAACCCCCGAATATTCTCACGGTTTAAGCCCCGTTTTAGAGCGTAATCGTCATAAACTTTTCGGTATTGTAAACGGAATAGATACCGCCGTTTATAACCCCGAAACCGACCCTGCGCTATTTAAAAACTACTCGGCCGAAACGCCCGACGATAAGGCGGTAAATAAGGCCGAACTTCAAAAATACGTTGGCCTTCCCGAAAAGCCCGATTCGGCTTTAATCGGTATAGTTTCTCGCCTTGTGGACCATAAGGGTTTCGACCTTGTGAAATGTGTTTTTGAAGATATGTTAAAGGCTAATATTCAGGTTGTTATTTTAGGTTCGGGCGACTGGGAATTTGAAACCTTCTTTTATGAAATGAGCCAAAAATATAAAGACAAGGTTGCCTTTAAACTTGGCTTTATTCCCGACCTTGCTCGTAAAATTTATGCCGGGGCTGATATTTTCCTTATGCCCTCTAAAAGCGAACCTTGCGGCCTTGCCCAAATGATTTCGCTTCGCTATGGCACTATTCCCATAGTTCGTAAAACGGGCGGCCTTAACGATACTATTACCGACGTTTCGGTTGAAAACGGTAACGGTTTCGTTTTCGATAACTATAACGCCCACCTAATGCTCGAAACCGTTTGGCGCGCTATCGGTATGTACGATAACGATAAGGTTGCCTTTAAAGCATTG
>JAZODO010000176.1:0-1749 GCA_045597065.1 Acutalibacteraceae bacterium
TTCCGACGCAGTAAGATGGGTTCTTGGTGAACAGTCTACTAAAAGTCTTCGCGGTCAATCTATGGAAGATGTTATTTTCGGCGGAACTGCCGACCGCAAACCCCACGGTTTTTGTGAGGTAACTTTAAACATAGATAATGCAGACAGAGAACTCAATTTTGATAACGATTTTGTGTCGGTTACACGTAGATATTATCGTTCTCACGAAAGCGAATATTTAATTAACGGTAATGTAGTACGACTACGCGATATTCACGAACTATTTATGGATACCGGCCTTGGACGCGATGGTTATTCTATGATTGGCCAAGGTAAAATTGACAGCATTATTAGTTCTAAATCGCAAGAAAGACGCGATATTTTCGAAGAAGCTTCGGGTATTTCGCGCTATCGTTATCGCAAAACCGATGCCGAAAGAAAACTCGCGGCAGCAGAAGAAAATCTTCTTCGTTTGCTCGATATTATGAAGGAACTCGAGTCTAGAATTGGGCCCCTTTCTGAACAAAGCAAAAAAGCTGAAAAGTTTTTAGAACTAGCTGCCTCTAAAAAGGAACTTGAAATTGGTCTTTGGCTCAGCATTTTAGAAAACTCTAAAAACAATCTTGTTTCTCAAGATGATAAGATTGCTATTGCCCAAGCTCATTATAAAGAAATAGAAACTAAGCTTTTAAACTTTGACGAACAATCCGAAAAGAATTCGGCCGATTTTGCAAGATTTTCTGCCGAAATTGATGAACGTCGTCGTCGTATTTCGGAATATAACGAAAACGTAGCTAAAATTTTAGGCGATATTTCGGTTCTTAATAACGATATACTCCATAACGAAGAAACTATTAAGCGCCTTATTGCGGAAATAGACGAAATCAATACTTCTAGCGAAAACAGCGCTAAGGAAATTGCTGAAAAGAAAAACGCCGCTAACGCTAAAAATATTGAGATTGAAAGTCTTGAAAACCTACTTTCTTATACCGAAAATAAGCTATCTGAACTACTTCTCAGCAGCGATGATATTTCTCGTAAAATTGAAAACGATATTTTAGCTCTAAACCAAATTACAACCAAAATTTCTGATGCCAAGGTTGAACTAATGTCGTCTTCTGCAACTATTGAAGAATTAACCGCCAGAAGAGAAGTTGTAGATTCAATTGTAGCAGATAAAACAGTTGAATTTGATGCCTTAAATAATGAATTTAAAGTAGTAGAAGAACTTTTAGATAACATAGAAGAAGAAATAACTTCTAATCAAAACTCGCTAAAAGGCTATTCTATGCGTTTTGAAAGCAGAAAATCGGGCGTTGAATCTTCTAAAGAAAAATTAGATAGTATTACGCTTCATATTGAAGCAAAAAAAGGCAAAATCGAAATAGTAGAACAGCTTGAAAAGAATATGGAAGGCTTTAATCATTCGGTTAAAGCAGTAATGAAAGAAAGTGAAAACGGCCGAATCAGAGGCGTTTGTGGCCCAATTTTAAGACTTTTATCGGTAGATAAAAAGTATTCGGTTGCTATTGAAACCGCTCTCGGCAACGCTGCACAAAACATTGTTGTAGATAACGAAGCTACCGCAAAGTATGCTATCGAAATGTTAAAGAAAACAGGCTCCGGTCGCGCAACGTTTTTACCAATTACTTCGGTTAAATACCGAGAATTTAAAGAAGCAGGCCTAGAAGATGAGTTCGGTTATGTTGGCGTTGCAAGTGATTTAGTTTCTTGTGATGCTAAATATAGCGAAATTGTTCAAAATCTTCT
>JAZODO010000177.1:0-8458 GCA_045597065.1 Acutalibacteraceae bacterium
GTGAAAGGGCGGTGTCTTAGGCCTCTTGACCACCGGGCCATGGTGGTGGCTGTAATTGGACTTGAACCAATGACACTCCGGGTATGAACCGAATGCTCTAGCCAACTGAGCTATACAGCCATAATGCTGTTGCTGATATATTATAATTGCATTATTTCCTTTTGTCAACAGTTTTTTAAAAAAATTTTTAAATTTTTGTTTTTTTCTTTAGGTTGACAGCCCGTTTGTTATAGTTTAAAATAATTTTAAGGCAGTTTTTTGGGTGGCATAATGTTTTTTAAAGTTATATTTTATTGTGTGTAAAACTGTTAATAACTTGTTGAATTGTGTTAATAACTTTTTTAAACTTTTAAGCCGCGCCCTAAAAACCGCTTAAATTCGACATATTTTGAGCCTTTAAAAAGGGCTTTTTAAAAAAGTTATTCAGTTTATTAAATAAGTTATCCACACGCCGTTGGTTCATTAGGTTTACATAACAACTATTTTTATTTTAAGAAGGACATTTATGAAGTATTTTAAAAACATTTTTTGCTTTTTACTGATTTTTACGTTATCTCTTTTGCTTTGCGGGTGTAGCCTCTTAGAAATTACTACAACCATAACCCGAACTCCCGCTACCTCTACCCCCTCCTCCGACAATAAAAGTTCTTCTAAAGATAAATCTTCTAAACCTGTCAGTTCTTCAAAAAACTCCTCTTCAACCGCCTCTTCTGACGAAACCTATTCTAAAATAGAAAACGCCGCACCTCACGATTTTATTTATTCAACCGGAGTTACCGCCTACGGATATTATAATATAGGAAGTTGTAAAAAACTGGTTGGCGACGTTTATACCCTAGTTATTTTTTTAGATGATGATGAAAGCAAATGGACGGCTTCGGCCCGAAACGCCTTTTATAAAAACCGTTTTACCCCTTCGGCAACCTATATTCAAAACCAGGCCAAACTACGCGACGTAGACCTAAGTTTTAACTTTGGAAAATATTCGGTTACAAGCGACCAAAACGCCCAACCCCGCTACGACGGAATTGTTAGCAGTTCGGCCGAAAACGCAATAGATAACCTAGATATTTTAAATAAGGCGGCGCTGTCAATTGGTTTTACCAACAAAGACGTTATGCATGCCTACCTTAAAAATTATACCGGAACCGACCAAATCGCCTACCTATTAGTTTTAAATAAACCCGGCCGCGCCTACGCTGTTGTCGATACCACATATAACGATATAGATTCTATTGAATTTGTTGTTGCCTTTTCTTCTAACGAAAAGGGCGAAGCTGCGGTAGGCTCTTCGGTTGTTCACGAACTGTTACACCTTTTCGGAGCGGCCGACCTTTACGGCCATAGCAAAAAATACCCCGACCGCGAAAAACTTTGTAGTAAGCTTTACCCAAACGATATTATGCGAAAATCGGCAACCGACCCTAGCACCCTTTCTATCGGCCGCCTTACCGAATGTTTAATTGGTTGGAGCGATTATTTTCCCCCCGAATGCGACTGTAAAGAATGGTGGAACAAGGCCTTTGAGGAAACCCACCGCCCCCATTATAGCCAACCTACAAGCAGTGCAAACTAAAAAAGGTTCCCGAGTAAAAACTTATGGTCGTTTCTAATATGGGTAAGGGCAACCTTTGCTTCGGCAAGCGAACTTAAAAACTCTTCGCGGCTTTCCTTTTCGGCTAGCGGCGGAACGGCCGCTAAACAAACCCCTACTTCGTCTAAAATATCGTGTTGAATAAAGGCGGCAAGGGCCTGTTCCCTTTTTGTATAAATTTCTTCGGCTAAAATAGCCGCCTCTTTTGCCCCCTTAAAATCTTCCCTTTTAGCGCACAGCTCCGAACGAATAAGTTCGGAGCTTATTTTTTCGTAACTTACCCTTACATACCTAACCCCAAAAAAGCACATGGCAATTACCGCCGCAAATAAGATAAGGCTTACTATTAAGCGTTTCAAGTTTTAATCTCCTTTTCAACTATGTTTTCGTTTCCGCACGAATCTAACGTCATAAGCAAAATACCCGAAAGTTTAAGCCCCTTAGCCTTTATTCTGTTATAAACATATTCTTTTTTAAGGTTTAGCGCGGTAAGCGATTCGGTTAAAATTTTTCCGTCGCTTATAACGGGTAGCGGCAATTCGGCCTTTTTATTTTTTGCAAGAACGTCGGCCGCCGTTGCAGGTTGGTCTTTGGCCTTTAATAAAACGCTTAAATTGCCCCCCGTTTCGAGTACCGCAAAGGAAACGGTAGAAATATCGAAAATTTGCTCGGCGCGGAGAAGCTCTATAAGGTCTAATATTGTCATCCTAACCTTTTTAAGCTGTTTTTGGTCTATTATTCCGTCTTTTATTAAAATAACGCTTTTACCCGACAGCATTTTTCTAACAAAAAAACTTTTAAGAGCAATAATAGAAATTCCTATTTCAAGTAAAACAAGCGTTAGTATTGCCGAAGCGCCGAAAAGAAGCGGTTGGTCGGTATCTTGAAGCGGCATAGCCGCAATTTCCGAAATTAAAAGGGTAATAACAAGTTCGCTCGGTTGCATATCGCCTATTTGTCTTTTACCCATAAGGCGAATACTTATTATTACCAAAACATATAAAATAACTGTTCTGTAAACGGTTGTAAACATAAAAAATCACCATACTTATTATGTACGGTGATTTTATATTTATTTATTTGTTTTTATCTTATAAGAAAGGCGCATTAGCGTATCGCCAAAGTGAACGTTTTCTACAGAAACTTCGGGGTGTTTAATTGCTATATCGTAATGAGAGAAGTTCCAAAAGCCGGTAACCCCAAGTTCAATTAACTTTTCAGAAAGTTCGACAGCGGCAGCAGCAGGAACACACATAAAGGCGGCTACGGGGCCGTTTTCTTTACAAAACTCTTCTAACTTTTCTACCGATAAAACGGTAAGGCCGGCAACGGTTTTACCTAAAACATTAGGGTCTATATCAAAGGCGCCTATAAGCTTAAACCCTTGTTTTTCAAAGTTCATATTTTCGGCAACTACTACGCCCAGTTTACCTACCCCTAACATAATAGCCTTAGTAGGAGTATAAAGGCCTAATATTTCGCCTATTCCGCCATAAAGCATTTCTACGTTATAACCGTAGCCCTGTTGGCCAAAACCGCCAAAACAATTTAGGTCTTGCCTAATTTGGCTTGCGTTAAGGTTCATAAGTTTAGCGAGCGCGCTGGACGAAATTCTTGAAACGTTTTGTTTTTTAAGTTCGCCTAAAAAACGATAATAGCGAGGAAGCCTTTTTATAACCGAAGAAGAAATATTATTTTCTTTCATTTGTAAACCGAGTTCCCCTTTCTATAATAATTACTAAAATCTATTATAACATTTTTTTAAAAAAAGTAAACAAAAAACTTGACAGGCCAAAAATTTCTGTTATAATTAAATTAGTAAAGATTACTGTTTTTGAAAAGGAGGTCGCTTTTATGAAAAATTATTCGCGACAGCGTGAAGCAATAATTAACGTTTTATGCTCCACAAAATCGCACCCTACCGCCGCTTGGATTTACGAAAACGTGCGCCTTGTGCTTCCTAACATAAGCCTTGGAACCGTTTATAGAAACCTGGCGCTGCTCGAAAGCGAAGGAATTATTCGAAAAGTTCCTGTTGGCGATAATCACGAACATTTCGACGGCGACACTTCGGCCCACAGCCACTTTTACTGTAAGGCTTGTGAGCAAATAACCGACATCTTTATTGACACCAGCAAAACCCAAAAACAGGTCGAAGAAGAAACCGGCTTTAAAGTAGACCTTGGTACATATACCTTTGTCGGTATGTGTAAAAATTGCCTTAATGGTAAAAACTAATTATTGGAGGAAAATTTTATGAAAAAATATGTATGTATGATTTGCGGCTACGTTCACGAAGGCGACTCTGCCCCCGACGAATGTCCCATTTGTAAAGCAAAGGCCGAAAAATTCACCGAACAGGCCGGCGAAAAAACCTGGGCCGCCGAACACGTTGTTGGCGTTGCCAAGGGTTGCGACGAAAGAATTATCGAAGGTCTCCGCGAAAACTTTAACGGCGAATGCAGCGAAGTTGGTATGTACCTTGCTATGGCCCGCGTTGCCCACCGCGAAGGTTACCCCGAAATTGGCCTTTATTGGGAAAAGGCGGCATACGAAGAAGCCGAACACGCCGCTAAGTTTGCCGAACTTTTAGGCGAAGTTTTAACCGATTCTACCAAAAGAAACCTCGAAATGCGCGTAGACGCCGAAAACGGCGCTACTATGGGTAAGTTCGAACTCGCTAAGCTCGCTAAAGAACTCGGGCTCGACGCTATTCACGATACCGTTCACGAAATGGCTCGCGACGAAGCTCGCCACGGAAAGGCTTTTGAAGGTTTGCTAAACCGTTACTTTCGCTAAACGAGAGCCTAAAATCGACCCTACCGCACTTTATAAACTTTCCTACGGGCTTTATATTTTAAGTACGAAGGACCAAAACCGACAAAACGCTTGTTTAATCAATACCGCCTTTCAGGTTTCGGAAAACCCAACAAGAATTGTCATTTCGTGCCAAAAAGGGAACCTTACCCGCGAAACGCTTGAAAAAACCAAAGAGTTTAATCTTTCGGTTTTAAGCCAAGATGTCCCCTTCGAAATCGCCGGGCACTTCGGCTTTCGTTCGGGTAGGCAGTTTGATAAGTTTGAAAAATTTAAAGATTATGCGCTGGCGCAAAACGGCATAAACTATATTACGAAATATACTAATGCTGTTATTTCGGGTAAGGTAATATCTTCTACCGATTTAGATAGCCACGTACTCTTTGTTTGCGACATTACCGAATCGAAAAACCTGTCTGACGCCCCCTCTTGCACCTATGCCCACTATCACGCGGCCATAAAACCAAAACCTAAAAAAGCATAGAGCAAGGCAAGTTTAAAAGTAAAGCTCTACCTTGCGAAAAATTTTAAGATGTGCTATCATAATGGTAGCACATCTTTTGTTTTGGGGTGGTTTTGTGGACTATATTTTTGAAAACAAAAAGAAAAATATAATTGCAATTTGTTTTTCATTATTTTATATTGTAATGCTAGCTTTGAAAATAGATTTTCGTGTGTCGCTTTTTCAAAATTTCAGATACACTATAAATTTTCTTTTTGTATATTTAACACCGATGATTGTTCCTATACTTATATTAACCCTTATTTTAACTTATAAAAAGGATTATAAATTTAAACCTTTTTTGTTCCCCGTCGCTTTCGGTGTAAGTTTTGTTTTATCTCTTATAACCCAAATTTTTAACATCTCTAATATGAAATCGGTCATTTCGCTTTCCGGGTTCAACTATGTCCCAATTTATTTATGTTCGTTTTTAATTTGTTTAGCAACCGGCTTAATGTTTTTAGGAACATTATTTAATTTTAAATATATAAAACTCTTAAAATACGGAGCGCTCGGTTGTGCCATTTTATATTTTTGCTCCTCTATAGCCGCTTTTATAGCTGTTGGCGGTTTTGAATACATACAAAGTGTACCCGAAGAATACCCTGCAATAAATATTTTAGCTTTTTTGCTTCTTATATCACATATGCTTTTTTATATAGGAATTTTTGTTTTAATACCTAATCAAAAGAAAACAGATTAACTTTAATAAAATTTTAAAACAAAACGGTGTGTAGTTTCTACACACCGTTTTTTGTTTTTTATTCTATACTAAACTCTACCGCTATATAGTTTCGCTCTACCTCTTTTATAAGCCTATAATCGCCTTTTTCTAAGATTCCGTAAAGCCAACGCCAATTTATATCTAATACTAGTTCGCGGGTTTCGCTAAGCTGGTCTATAATATACCCGATTTCATTAAAAGCATAATCGTCTGTAACCGTTTTAACCGAATACCATTTACCCTTTTTTAGCCTTTCTATTTTATACCATTCGCCGTATGTAAAAGGTTCGGCGTTTGTATCTTTAATTATAACCGTAGCCCCCGTTGCCGAAAGGCCTTTAAGGCTAATGGTTACGTTTTCTATATCTTTAATTTCTAGGGTAGATTCTTCCTCTTTACTACAAGCGGTAAACAAACCCGCTATACAAAAAACTAAAAGTATAAGCGCTATTATTCTTTTCATATAAAAGCCCCCTTTTAATTTATTTTATCATAAACCCAAAAAGTTTTCTACCTTTTTAAAATTTAGAAAAATTTTACTACATTTTTATAAATTTTAAGGGCAAACTAAATTTGGAGGCGATTTTATGAAAAAAATTATTTTAAGTTTAGTTTTAACGGTTTGCTTATTAAGCCTTGTAGGTTGCGGAGAAAATATGAATAACCCAAGTACCCAAATGGGTTCGGGAACAAATTCGGGTTCTAGTAATAATATGAGTTCTAACCTTAGCAGTAATTTAAGTTCTACCCTTTCTTCGGTAGAAAGTTCTGCCCAAAGCGCGGTAGATAAGGTTACCAGCGGAGCTAAAGAACTCGTTGCGAAAATTACCGGAAACGAGGCGAAACAAAAGGCTTTAACCCACGCCGGCCTTAAAGAAAACGAGGTTACCGATTTAGATATCGACCTCGACCGCGACGGTTCTACCCTTGTTTATGAGGTAGATTTTAAAAAGGGCAATATTGAATTCGACTATAATATTAACGCCTTAACAGGCGAAATTATTTCGGCCGACAAAGACCGCAACTAAACGAAAAACGCTAGATAAAATCTAGCGTTTTTTAATTTAAAATTTTCTAATTTCAAGGCTTTCGTCGTCTTGGCCTTTTTCTATTTTTCTAATAACTATATAGTACCCGTAATTATCATTTATTTTAACGAAAACGCGGTCGCCAACCCTTTTACCCATAAGTGCGCTGCCAAGCGGAGATTCTTTACTTATAATATTTAAAAACGGGTCGCGCCTAAGGGTTGTTACTATTCTAACCTGTTCCTCACAGTCGTCTTCTTCTATATAAAAGGTAACCGTATCGAAAATTCCAACAACGTCGGCGGCGCTTTTTGTATCTATAATAACGGCCGTTTTAATCATAGCGCGAAGGTAGCGAATTCGGCTTTCATTTTTGCCTCGTTCGCGCTTTGCTGCGTGATATTCGAAATTTTCCGAAAGGTCGCCATGGCTTCGGGCAAACTTTACGTCCTCTAAAATGGCGGGGCGAACAACCGTAATTCGGTGTTCGAGTTCTTCTTTCATTTTATCTATATCAACCTGGGTTAGCTCGTCGTACATAAAAACTCCTTTTAGGTTTTTAAACATTTTAACATAAACCCCCTAAACTTTCAACGGAATTATGGCATAATATCGTAGGTTCTTATCAAGATAACCCTCTCCCACGCAAAACAAAAAACCACCCTTTTGGGTGGTTTCTGTTTTGGCTGTTACGAACCATTATGATGCCTAATTATTTTAACTATACTATTTCAAGCAACTTTTTACTTACTCTTGCTTGAACCTCAATATAGTAGGCCGTTTCAGAGCTGTTCATATCCTCATCTTCCCAAGTCTCAAAATCCTCCACAAAATCAGCGTATTTAGTCATATAATCCGCATAATCGGCAAGGATATCCATGTCACTCGGGTTTTCTTTGTATTTTTTCATGAATGACACATATTCATCCATAAATTTTTCATAACTGTCCATAGCTGCTTTAAACTCCGGATCTATTCCTGTGTCATTATTGTCATTTTGTGGCTTGTCATCATTTTCGGGCTTTTCTATAGAAATCTCAATAACATTAGCACCTAAATACATTAAATGAAGCTTATATCCATCATTATTAAGTGCAGAATAACTTTTATCGCTTTTGCTAAAGTCGATAGTAAAGCCATAGTCTTCACATTCTTTTACGTAATCATTGAACGCTTCTCTCGAAGTGTTTCCAAGATGCGCTATAAATTTATCGCTGTTGTTCCAAGAAATATAACCCAAAGTAGATGTGGGAACCGGTACAACTGTGGCAAGACCGCTTGAAGGCCATGCTATTTCCTTCATTGTCTGTGTTTCCGGGACTTGAACTGTAACATTCATTTCTTTAGAAGTATCATTAAATATTATTCTTACCGAATACCCTTCATTATTAAAAGCACCGTATACAGTATCCCAATTTTCATATTCCAAATCTACGCCGTAACCCATGTTGATGCATTGTTGGACATAATCTTTATATTCACTTTTTGTTATTTCCACAACCTTAAATATAGTTACATCATTTCTGTTTGTGGTAACATTGCCGTTAAATTTTTCCGGTTTCGGTATGTATTGACTTAGTTCAATATCTTCCCAAGATGTTTTTTCAATCGTTTCATTTTTTCCACACGCAGCTAATGAGATAATCATTATAACTGCAAGCAAAATAACAAATAATTTTTTCATGTTAATTTCCTCCTTTTGTGTGCCTTGAATTAAAATGGACTTTCAAGGCATACTAATTATACTCAATGTTTTGAGTATAGTCAAGAGATTAAGTATGATAATATTAAAA
>JAZODO010000178.1:0-1750 GCA_045597065.1 Acutalibacteraceae bacterium
AGGGTAGCAGTCGCTTCTGCATCTTCGATGTCATAAAATGTAGACTGGTATTCAATTTGCTTTACTTTTGCCATTTTACAAACTCCTTTTAGTACTGTGTAATTAATATAGTATTATTTTCTATACTTGCAAAGTTTAGAGGACTAGCGGAAAGAATGCCGTTAGATAAAGAAAAGTCGTCCGGATAATCAAAACGCGAACAATACATAATGCCCATATCTATTATAGGAAGTTCCGCAAAATTTGTAAAAAAACCGAATGGGATGTATTTATTACCACGTTTTACACAACGCAAAATTATGATTAAATCAAAGCCTATTACAGAATTGTCGTAGGGGACATAAGCCGAAAAATTAGAAGCGTGGGTAACAAAAGAACCTTTACAATTGCCGAGTGAGTTAAAAATACCGATAAAATAAACACTGTCTATATAAGTTTGCTCTTCTGCAAGATTTGCGATGTTAAAGTAATATGTCGAGTTTTCGGGATTACGTGTTATTTCTAAAACAGAAAAAGTTGAACTTTCGCCAAAAACAACACTTAAATTATTAGGATTAAAAGTGTTATTTTGAACTGTAGGCTTTAACAAATGGGCTATAGCATTCATTTTAGACATATTCTTGTCCGATACAGAGAGATAATCAAAAAAAGTTTTACCAAGGGTTGCAGAAATCCTATTTAACACCTCAAAAGCCCTTACGCTTGCGGTCTGTTTTAGGTTATGAGGTGAATGAGAAAATGGGACTGCCTTAACGAACTTCTTCTTGTATTGCGAAGTTCCATAGATTGCCCCGAGTTTTCCATTAAAAGAAGATGTTAAAATGTTTACTGTTGCCATAGCTTGAATTTTACGACCCCCAGCGGATAAAGTCAAGAGAAAGCAAAAATAATGACAATTAACCCCCCTTTCTATACCGAAAAAACGCTAGTTTTTTCTTTTTTTTACGACTTTATGAAGCTGAATAGCACACACTTTAGGTGTGCTATGAAAGCGGAATAATGGAGTAAAAAAAATATTTTAAGATAGCGAGAAAAGAAAAACTTGCTAGGGATACAAGAAGAGCCGCCCGCGGAGGGTGGGGGGGGAGCGGGCGGCGATACACAAAAGACGCAAAAAACAAAAGGGCAAAGGGGCAGACAAAAGGGGATTTGAAAAGGCAAAAAATGGGGCAGCCACAACGGAAAACGGCCGCTTGTACAAAACGCACTCGGCCGCTTGTAAGTTAAAAAATGTGGGCGTTGGTAATAGGGCGTAAATTTTTAGCGTACTTTTTTTGCTGCATTATTTCTAAAATTTACTTTGGTTACGACTAGCGGCCGCATTTCCCCCAAAAAGAAGAACTGCACCCAAAACGAAAAAACGAAAAAAAACGCTTGGGGTACTAGGCAAAAAAAACGCTTGAACGCACCGCGGCCGCAACGGAAAACGGCCGCTTGTTTCGGCTTGGGAAAGTTTTTGGCCGCAACGAAAGGGGTCGGTTTAAGCGTTCACAACGCGGCCTCCCGCACAAAAAAAACGGCAGTTTGTACTCCGTATTTCGGTCGGGGGCGGGTTTTAATCCTCAAGAACAAACTGTTTATTAAACAAAACGTTCGGCTTGTATTACAAAAAGTTCTGTCGGCTTGGGCTTTTTCGGCGCGCCGTTGCATAAAAAAAACGTTCGGGTTCACATTAAAATAAAAAGCCGCCGTTCAAAACTCAAACGGCGGTTTGCTATCAGTCTCGGCTTGGTTTCTTGGCAAGGGCGCA
>JAZODO010000179.1:0-3613 GCA_045597065.1 Acutalibacteraceae bacterium
TAACCACCTCTACCGCAATGCCAAGCAGCAACCTACACCCGACTCCAATAATACCTGCCCTAAAGCCAACTATAAGTGTTTCGGCATCAAATACACGACATACATCGCGTCTCGACGCACCAATTGCACGAAGAATACCAATTTCTTTTGTGCGTTCTAAAACAGAAATATAGGTAATTATACCAATCATAATTGAAGACACAACAAGCGAAATTGCTACAAAGGCAATAAGAACATAAGAAATTACGTTAATAATTGTTGTAATAGAAGACATTAGTAGTGCAACATAGTCGGTATAGGTAATCTTGTCTTCATCTTCTGAAGCAGAATTATAATTCGCTATAACTTCTGCGATTTTGTCTTTATCACTAAAGGTAGAAGCATAAATGTTTATTGCCGAGGGAGAGTCAACCGACACAACACCAAGACTAGCTAAAACATTTTCATAGGTAGAACTTGAAAGTGTTTCGGGCATATAAAGATCGTATGCGTTGGCAGCCTTCTCGGTTGTATAACCCATAACTGTTGCAGTAAGCATAGAAGCTAGTTGAGCTTCGGGAACAACTGCAAGTTGTTGTTCGGTCATTTGCGAAATTTGGGCAGCTATGCGTTCTTCTAACATCATTCGAACCTGGCCGAACAACTCTTCGTCGGAAAGTCCTCCGATATAACCTTTAAGGGTTTCGGTATCCATTCCCGATTCTTCTGCATAAGATTCTAGCATAATACTCTCAATATATTCGCGAGTAAGCCCGTTCATTTGGCGTTCAACCTCGGCTTCAACTGTTTTTGGGTCGGGAGTAGTTGCTATTTTTTTGTAAAGTTCTGCCTTTTTAGCGGTAGAAAGTTCTTTTATATATTCTTTGAATGCGGTAGCTTTTTCTTCGGTTGTGGGTTCGCTATAATTTTCCGGTTTAAAGGGTAGACCTGATAAAATATCGTTTTCGGGGTTTTGCTTTTGTGCCTTAACTATAGCGCT
This sequence comes from Acutalibacteraceae bacterium, assembly GCA_045597065.1. Taxonomy (GTDB): domain Bacteria; phylum Bacillota; class Clostridia; order Oscillospirales; family Acutalibacteraceae; genus SFWF01. The sequence continues at coordinate 980 of JAZODO010000179.1, forward strand.
ATTATCGGTTATTTCAATAATTTTGTCTACAAGTGCTTTGGTATAGCCAACAGCGCCTGTTAACATAGCTGCCGAAGCGTCGGGGTTTGGCCTTAAAATACCCGAAATTTTAATTTCAATACCGTTATCATACATATATGAAAGGCCCGATTCGGTTGTGCTTATATCTTTATAACCGCCGTTTGCAGGGTCGGGAGAATAGAAATTACAAGCGGGTACAACCTTAAAGGTCATATTACAAATATCTTCGTAGCTCCATTTTTTAACTTCGGTACTAATTTCTTCACCGTCGCCAATGTTTTGCCACGACTGTTTTGCTTCTTCAACCGTTGTAAGACCAAGTGCCAATAAAGCAAAATCGCTAATTTCATTATTAGAGTTAACTATTAAAACAACCTCGTTGTAACTAGTTGGCCAATTGCCCGAAATAAGGTCATATTGTTCGTATAAGATGTCGCTTATTAAAGCGCCGCTTTTGTCAGAAAGAAGTTGCTCGTATATAACCATAGAATTTCCGGCATTCATAAAGGTAGTCATACCGTTCATGCCATCCATAGACATACCCATAGTTTCCTGCATAAGCTTCATAGCGTCGGATTCAATTATTTTACCGTTCTTGTCTTTAAAGAAAACAGAAAAATCTACATCGTAGGAATAGCTAATATCAGAAATAAGTTGGTCGAGTTCGTGGTCGCCGTTTTCAATAAAGTCTTTAAACTTTTTAAGGTTGTTTTCGGTGTATTCGGGGTTGGTAATGCTGTTAATCATTTTATTAAGCACAGGGCTTGAATATACAGCATTAAGTTCGTGGTCGGCTTCTCCGTTTTCGCTCATAATAGAAAGTATAGTATTGGTTAAGTCTTCGCTTTTTGCTTCAATTGTAATAGGATAAGAAGAAAGGGTATCTTCCTGTACTTGGTTTATATAAAGCTGAATTCCGTTTGAAAGTGCTAATATTAAGGCTATACCAATAATACCAATACTTCCTGCAAAAGACGTTAAAATAGTTCTTGCTTTTTTAGTTAAAAGGTTATTAAGCGAAAGTGAAAGCGCAGTAATAAAAGACATAGACCTTTTTTTACCAAGCTTTCTAGAAGCTTTTTTGCTTTTTTTAGCCTTGTCGCAATCTTGATTTGATTCATCATTTAGTACAGGTCCTATATATGGGTTAGAATCGTCGGTAACAAGGCCGTCTACGAGTCTAATAATTCGGTTAGAATATTCGGTAGCAAGTTCCGGATTATGGGTTACCATAATTACAAGTTTATCTTGCGATATTTCCTTTAGAATTTCCATAATTTGCTTACTTGTTTCGGTATCTAGCGCTCCTGTAGGTTCGTCGGCAAGTAAAATATCCGGATTATTTACAAGTGCTCTGGCAATAGCAACGCGTTGCATTTGTCCGCCCGACATTTGGTTAGGCTTTTTATGAATTTGGTCGCCAAGCCCAACCTTTTCAAGAGCTGCTTTCGCTCTAGATTTTCTTTCGGCTTTTGATACCCCCGAAAGAGTAAGGGCAAGTTCTACGTTAGAAAGTACCGACTGGTGGGGGATTAGGTTATAAGACTGAAAAACAAAGCCAACCGAATGGTTACGGTAGGTGTCCCAGTCGGAGTCTTTAAATTTTTTAGTAGAAACGCCGTTAATATAAAGGTTACCCGATGTGTATTGGTCAAGGCCTCCAATCAGGTTTAAAAGAGTGGTTTTTCCGCAACCTGAATGGCCTAGAATAGAAACAAATTCATTTTGTCTGAATTCCAGGTTTATTCCTTTAAGCGCAGAAACGGTAGTGTCTCCGGTCTTATAGTTTTTAACAATATTTGTTAGCCTGAGCATATTTATCTCCTTAAACGATGGTATTGTTTATTATTTACAATTTTAACATAAAATAGAAACTTTTTGTTAACTGATTATTAATTATACAATATATTAACAAAATTAACAAGCGGCTTATATTGTCGAAAGGTAAAAATTAAAGGCAACCTAAGTTTTAGGTTGCCTTTGTTTTGTGTATTAGTTTTTAAGGCTTTGCATAGGAGCGGGGATTTGGCCGCCTCTGTTAACAAATTTAGCAGGAGAGTAGGTTGAAATTTTCATAACAGGGCCTTCTCCTAAAAGTCCGCCAAAGTTGAGTGTGTCGCCAACCCCTTTTCCAATTGCAGGAATTACACGAACTGCAGTAGTTTTAGAGTTAACCATACCAATTGCTGCTTCGTCGGCAATAAGAGCAGAAATAACTTCGGCCGGAGTATCCCCCGGAATGTTTATCATATCAAGGCCAACCGAGCAAACAGCTGTCATAGCTTCTAGTTTTTCAATACTTAAAGCACCTATGGTAGAAGCGTGAATCATACCTGCATCTTCTGTAACGGGGATAAATGCGCCCGAAAGACCGCCCACTCTGGAAGAAGCCATAACGCCACCTTTTTTAACAGCGTCGTTAAGCATTGCAAGTGCAGCGGTAGTTCCGCAAGAACCGCAACATTCTAGGCCGATTTCTTCAAGTATGTAGGCAACAGAATCGCCTACTGCGGGGGTAGGTGCAAGAGAAAGGTCTACAATGCCAAAGGGATAGCCCAAACGTTTAGAGGCTTCTTGAGCAACAAGTTGACCCATTCTTGTAATTTTAAACGC
>JAZODO010000180.1:0-4529 GCA_045597065.1 Acutalibacteraceae bacterium
TTGATACATATGGTGCTGATGCCGGCGAAGAAACCATAATTAAAGGTGTAGCAAAAGCAATAAAAACACTAGGTATTTTCCCGGTTTTAGTGGGTAATAGCGTATTGATAGATAGTATTATGGAATCTTTTCAGATTTCTAATAAGGAATATGGTGTTATTCATACAACGGACTATATTACCAATAATGAACCTGCCGCTTGTATTTTTGGCGGGCGTGATGATAGCTCTATTGCGCTCGGCTATAAAGAATTAAAGCAAAATGATGATGTAATAGCCTTTATTTCGGCAGGTAATACCGGGGCGTTATTAGTAGGCTCAATTTGCAGATTAGGTTTGCTACCTACCATTAAAATGCCCTCGCTTTGTAGCGCTTTGCCCTGTGCAAACGAAAATCTTATTACCTTGGTCGACTGCGGTGCTATTATTGATTGTACCTCTAATGATTTAGTTCGTTTTGCAAAAATGGGCAACGTTTTCTCAAAATGTTATTGCGGCATAGAAAATCCTCGAATAGGTTTAATGTCGGTTGGCAGAGAAAATGAAAAGGGTAACGCCCTAACTTTAGAAACTTTTGCAAAACTTAAAGAATTAGATATTAACTTTATAGGTAATCTTGAAGGAAGCGATTTAACTTCAGGCTTTGCAGACGTAATTGTAACCGACGGTTTTTCGGGCAATATTTTGTTAAAAAATACCGAAGCAGCAGGTATGAAGGCTTTAAAAGTCGTAGAAGGCTTTTCTTCTTTAGCGCCTGAACTCGTTAGCGAAATTAAAGAAAAACTTTTAAATAAATTCGACTTTAATACAAGAGGCGCTGCAACGTTTTTAGGAACTAAAAAAACAGTTCTTAAAATGCACGGATGTGCAAAGGAAGACACGGTAGTTGCTTCTGTGGAACAAGCGCTTAAACTTAATAGTAAAAACTTTTCTGTCGAAATGTCGAATATATTTTAAAAAATAAAGACAAACACCAGGTGTTTGTCTTTATATCTTTATATTGTTTTGTTTCTGTTAGCAGTAGCAATAAATATTAACTGATGTAAGAAGAAGCGTAGCGGCAAACAAAGTATATATACAATGTTAAAGTTTAAAAAAAGCGACATATTGGGGCAAACAAAGTATAGTAGTTTGCAAATCAAAGAGTATACAAAGAAATAAATTATTGTAAATACAACGGTTGAAAGATTATCGCCGAGTTTAACTTTTTTAAGAAAAATATATTTGTTTAATAAGATATGTAAAAGTAAACTTATTGCTCCAACAGATGCTATAGTGAATGATATATATTTTACATCAAAAATAAAAGAACAAAGTAAAATTAAAAACTCAGAAATAAAAAATGAAAGTAATGTTCCAAATGCTAGTGAAAAAAGGCTCTTATAAATTCGCACTGTGTCTTTTATCGGAGAAAAATGTGAAGAAGCGTTATTTTCAATATATATAGCTTCAATAGCAACTGTTGTAATTTTTAAACCGCTTTTAGCTGCGTAATATAATACGTTCATTTCATAATCGTAATTATTTTTCTCAACATTAAGTAACCAATCTATATTACTAATTGAAAAACCGCGAAGTCCCGACTGGTTGTCCGATAAATATGAATTTGTTAAAAGGGTATATACAAACTTTGAAAGGTCGTTTCCAAATCTGGAACGGAAGGGAATTTTACCTTTTCGTTCTCTAATGGTTAAAACAATTTTTTCGCCTTTATCGAGTTGCTCTTTTACCTTTAAAACATCTTCAATTCGGTGTTGCCCATCTGCATCACAGGTAATAAAGTTTTCACACTCAGGGTAGGCGGTTTTAATATGTAACATACCTGCTTTTAGGGCGGCCCCTTTTCCGGAATTAACCTCTAGTTTTACAATGTCGACTTTATTGCTTATCGAATCGAAAATGGAATCATATTCTTTGCCGCTTCCATCATTAACTACAACAATCTTAAAATTATTTGAATATAGCAAATTCACTATTTTCTCTAATTCTTGATTTGGTTCGTATGCAGGTATTAAAACTATATTCATTATAAATCCTTCTTTATTTTACTTTATTGTTAATAAAATTATTTATTTTCTCGATTACATTATTATCGGCGGTGCCGTTTTCTTCAAAGAGTAAACTAGTATGCCCCGAACCATTAGGGCTAGAACATAAATAATATTCAACATTTTGATTATTTATATTTTCTTTGTGTGATATTATTGAATATTTATCAACAGGAACTTGTATATCGTTTGTTCCATGAATAACCAGAACGGGCTTGTCTGTTTCATTTAATATTTCATCGGCTTTTAAATTAACAATATCTTTTCCGAAAAGTATAGTTTGATAAAGCCATAAAAAACCATAATTTGCGTATGCTAGTTTTCCAACGTATTTAGTGCTGGAACCCATAATACCTTCCATAGCGCTGTTAATTCCGCTAATTGAAATAACGGCCGATATGTCATAACTCGAACTTAATGCACAACAAGCGGCATAACCACCGCGACTATGGCCCAATAAAACTATATTTTTAAACCCAAAGTTATTGTTTGACTTAATAAAATCAAGTGTTGCATATAAGTCTATAATCTCTTGAGAAAATCCAATGGCAGAGTTGCCTTCGGATTTACAACAACCCGTAGTATCAAACGAAAATACTGACCACCCGTAATCTAACAACTCTTTAATTTGCCATAAATAATCATCTGAACAAGCGTTGTAGCCGGGGGCTAATACTATAAGTGTATTGTTATTTTCGGTATAACTGTTATATAAAAAACCGGTTAAGGTGTTCTTTTTGCATTTATAGTTATAAGTTTGTCGGTTGTTTATAATCCCTTTTAGTTCGGTTGCTGTTTCTGATATTGTGCAATCATACCGCGAAAAAGAAGTGTTATAAATAATTACTGTAAAAACAAAAGAAATTACTAAAATAAGCAATATAGCAATAATAGATATCAAAACCTTTTTGTGTTTTTTTATTGATATCATTATTATCACCGCTTTTCATTTTTTTAATCAAAGGAGATTAAATATGAGATTTGTTCCGAATTATAAACTAAATATATTAAGTGAAGAGAATTACGCCGAATCTATGCATAATATTTCGAAACAACTTGAAGAGGTAAGGACTTCAGGTAAGTTTAAATCCTTTGACGGCGTAAATTTACATTATGAGTATTTTTTAGCAGAAAACAGTAAGGGTAATTTAGTTATTGTTCACGGCCTTAGTGAGTTTACGCTTAAGTTTTACGAACTAATATATTATTCGTTAAATCTAGGTTTTAACGTTTTTATATACGACCAGCGTTGCCACGGACTTTCCGACAGGTTAACACCTCATCGTGATTTGTTACATGTTAGAAAGTTTAAAGACTATGTAAAAGACCTGTCTTCGTTTATAGATAAAATTGTTTTACCGGTTGAAAATAAGCCGATATACTTGTTTGCTCATTCTATGGGTGGGGGAGTAGCGGCTCTATATTTGGCGCAACAAGATAAAAGCTCTGTTGAAAAAGCGGTATTGTCAGCACCAATGTTTGAGCCTGTTGTTGAAAATGTATCGTTTAATATGGCCAGGTTTGCAGTAAGTATTGGTAAAATTATTTTCGGAACAAAGAACAAGTTTTTTAACAGTAAAGAGTTTAATCCCGAAGTAACATTCAAAAACATTAAAGGCTTAAGCAAAGCAAGATTTGAATATAATATAAATCTTCGCCGCGAAAATGAAAACTATCAAACAACTCCAATGAGTTTTGGATGGGTTAGCGGTTCGCTGAACATTAGTAAAAAAATATTAAGCAAAAAGGTAACCGAAAAAATTAAAACTCCTATATTAATTATTTCTGCAAATTATGATGAAATGGTAAATAATAAACCTCAAAAAGAGTTTTATAATAAATGTAAAACTTGTAGCTTTAAAAACATTGAAAATGCAACCCACGCTATTTTAGCTAGTGATAACGATATACTATCACGGGTTTTAGATGAAACATTTAACTTTTTTTCTTAGATTCGTTTATTCTTTCGTTAGAAATTCGTTTGGTTTCGTCTATAATTAATCTAATTAAAGCGGCAAGTAGTTTATAAACGCGAGTAACAAGAATGATTTTAAAATTTAAGCTGCTATTTTGGTTGTCAAAATTTGCGGTTATGTTTACTTGCTCGTTTTTCTCGTTAACCTTCATTGTGTTGTGAATAAGGCCAATAACGGGCGATATTACTGCGCAACAAACGCCATAGGTTATTGCCGTTTCTGCGGCATCATCTTCGGCACAAACAATATCTATATTTAATTGTTTAACCTTACAACCTTTTATAACTTTAAACAACTCTTTTAAAAGTTTTAACACAAGCGACATATATTCGCGAAGTGAGTTTAAAAAATCGCCTTTTTTAGAACCGGGTTTAATGTTTTTTGTATCTAGTCGGTTAATACCCGAAAGTTCTTTTAAGGTTTTTATAATAGGTTGATTAGGGTCTGGATTTTGTCCGAATGTTTTATTTAAAAATTTAAAGAGTAATAATAATTCTCCCTTTTCA